>JAGYJO010000139.1 GCA_018402095.1 bacterium | reverse complement strand
TATGGCGCGACAGTTGGCAGAAACCAGGGCCTCTCGGTTGCAGGCGTTGTGGCATAAAATGCGTCAACGCTATCGTGTGTATACCAAAATCATGAAAAAGAAGCTGTGGTTGGATCCGCTGACCCAAGTTCTGAATAGAGATGGGGTGTCGCAGTCTTTGCTTGCGGCGGTTCGTGATACGGAAGCGACGCGGGCGGCTATGGCTTTTCTCTTGTTGGACTTGGATTGGTTTAAGCGAATTAATGATAGCTATGGTCATGGGGTGGGCGACGTTGTGCTTTGTCACGTTGCCCGGGTGATCAAGGAGCACGTTCGACGTACGGATGCTGTTGGGCGTATTGGTGGGGAAGAGTTTTGTGCTGTTTTGCAGGCTTGTGATCGTGATGCGGCGATGGGTGTTGCCGAGAAGATCAGATTGGCTGTTGAATCGTGGCGCATTTGTGTGTCTTTTGGTGTTGCTGGCGTACCCTCGGTGTGGGCTGTTTGTGGATCGGATGTACAGTCTTTGTCAGGGCCTGTGACCTTGGCTGCTGTGTTTCAGGAATTTTCGTTGACCGTGAGTGTGGGGGTTGCCACTTTTCCTGATGATTTTGCGCACAATGTCAGCTCGTCGCGATTGCTGCATGTGATCGATGGGGCGACGGAGTCCGACGTGTTGCAGTATATGGCGGATAAAGCGCTGTATCAGGCTAAAAAAGAAGGTCGTAATAGGGTTTGTGCGTATAGACGAGCCATCGAATAGTTTCGTGAGTTCGCGCCTGCTCGCCTTCGGCGAGCAGGCGATGGTTTTTCGGGGGCTCCGCCCCCGGTACCCCTCGTATAGGAGATGATTACATTTTGCTGTGTCTGTGTGGTTGACACCCTATGGGATCATTCCTAAAGTACAGTATTCTCTATATATTTGGGTGGTTTTATATGCGTTCTTTTTTTTCGGTGTTGTTGGTTTGGATGATCGTGGGATTGTCCCCTGTTTTTGCTGCCCCCTTGTCTTTGGATCAGTTTATATCCAGAGCACTTGTGACGCATCCCTGGATGAAACAATCGGCTGAAGCCTATTGGGCGACTGTGTTTCGTCGTGAGTCTGAGGATGCGATTTATGATTGGAATCTGTTTGCGTCCTATACCTTTCAGCAGGGTATGGCCTCTCAAGGATTTACGGCGTTTGAACCCAATACGAACGTAAATATGGCGAGCTTGGAATTGTCGCGTTTGTTTCCAGGTGCGGTGCAGTTGTCTGTGGCGGGTACCTATGAGGGCTATCGTCGTATGCCTGCGCCTTTTCCTGGTGTGCAAATCCAAGATATAGAGGTGCTGGATCTCAGTGTATCGATCAAAAAGCCGCTATGGCGTAACTTGATGGGCGTTGTGGATGCGTATCCTTTGAAACTCCAATCGTATCAGGTGCAAATGGCCGAAATTCGATACCAAGATGATTTGAATTCGTTTGTGAGGCAGCTCACCGATGTCTATTTGTCATGGTATTTGCAATACAAAACCGTTGAGATTATGACTGCCCAGATGAGAACTTCGGAAGCTTTGATGCGTATTACATTGCGTCAGGCGCAAACCCAAATGGCAGAAGCTTTGGACGTGGCGCAGTCTCGTCAGCAAGTGGTGACACGTCGTTTGCAAGCCAAGCAGGCTATGCAATTGTTGGCCCAGCAAGAGGCCTTGATTCGGGGATATTTGGATTTCCCAGAAGGTAAGTTGGGAACGCCTGTATTGCCTAAACTGTCGTTTGATATGTCGGAAAAAGAAGCTTTGGAACATGTCAGACATGCGTCCAATCTCGCGCAGCTCTTGGATGTTAATATAGAAACCCAAAAAGAACTGCTGTCCTATAGAAATGAAATCAATAAGCCTGCATTAGATAGCTTTGTATCCTATACCCTTGGGTCTCGTGACGAGCACGGTTCGTTACGGCCGGTGGATGGAAAAAATACGTTCTCTGGCGGTTTGACACTGTCAGTACCTCTCGAAGATACAGCTTTGGTTGCGTTGGATGAGGCTAAGGCGTTGATTCGTCAGGCGCAGTACCAAAAAGAGGTTTCGCTACGATCTGTGACGGATCAATTGCAGGTTTCTTTTGCAGCAAGAAAAGCGTTGGGTGCTCAGCTTGTCGAAGCGGATAAATTGGCGACTATTTCCAGAGAAGTGGCACGTTTGGAAGAACTGAAATATCAGGCAGGTCGGTCTCCGTCACAATTTTTTGTGATGGGTGCACAAGACCGTGTTTTGGATGCTGCATTACAGCGTGAGATAGTGGTGGTACAAGCGTTGCAACTCCAAAATGCGTTGGCTGCGATGACGGATAGATATCGGGCTTATGCTGTGTTTTCAGATCGTCAGGAAAGGCCCTAACTCATGAAGCGTATGATATCGTTTTTTATTTACCGACCCAAGGTTGTGAACCTGTTGATGGTCTTTTTGTTTTTGGCTGGCGTGATGGTGTTACGCACGATTGAGAACCAAGGGTACCCTGCTGTCGACTTTGGTATTGTGAACGTGCGTACTGTGTATCCTGGTGCGTCTCCAGAAGATGTCGAGATCAAAGTGACGTCCAAAATCGAAGAGAAACTCAAAGGCATTAGCGGGATCAAAAAATTCCAGTCGACGTCTTTGGAAAACTTATCCTTGATTGTGATCACCATTGAAGACAAGGCGGACGCGGAGATCGTGAAGTCGGACATTTCGAAGGCTGTGGATCAAGTGGATGATCTTCCTGCTGAAATCAAGAGTCGTCCCATCGTGGAAGAGGTCAATAATCGTATTTATCCAGTGGCAGAAGTTGCGCTAACCGGTGATGCACCTTATGAGGTGAAACGACGTTATGCGCGTTTGTTGAAAAAAAATCTGGAAGCGATTCCACAAGTGAGTGATGCTGAGACGATTGGTTTTTTGGACCGCGAATTTATTGTTGCGGTAGATCCATCCCGTGCGGCCCATCACTATATTTCTGTCTCCGATGTTGTGACGGCGTTGCGCAACAACAATATACGGATGTCTGTTGGTGATGTGGGTGTTTTGTCATCAGAACGCAAACTTGTTGTTTTGTCTGAAAAAGATCGTCCAGAAGCGATAGGCGATATTATTGTTCGATCCAATTTTGATGGCAAAATGGTTCGTATCCGGGATGTCGCAACGGTTGTCGATGGGTATGAAGAAGCCGACAAATTGGTGAGGGTAAATCAGGAAGATGCAATCCACTTTTTGGTCAAAAAGAAATCCGATGCTGATATTTCTAAAACAGCTGCAGCGGTGGGGGATGTTCTGAATCAATTGTCGTTGACCTTGCCTGATAATCTTCACGCTATCTTTGTGGTGGATTATTCAGAGGAATCCGCATCTCTATTGGATTTGGTGATTTCCAATGGTGCGGTTGGTTTCGTCTTGGTCATGATCATTCTGCTTTTGTTTTTGCATCCGAAGGTTGCTTTTTGGACGTCATTGGGGATTCCAACGTCCATGTTATTTGCCTTCATGTTGTTTCCTCTGTTTGGCATCACGTTCAACTTTATTTCCTTAATGGCCTTGATTATTGTCTTGGGCATGTTGGTGGATGACGCCATTTTGGTAGCGGAAAATATTTATAGATACCGTGAAGAAGGTATGGACCCGCTAGAAGCTGCCGAAAAAGGTGCTATGGAGGTTATGTGGCCGGTTGTTACGACGGTAACAACGACGATTGTGGCCTTTATGCCGATCTTAATGATGACCGGCATTATGGGCAAATTTATGTATGCGATGCCCATCGTTGTTTCGTTGGTGTTGATTGGATCTTTGCTGGAGAGTTTGTTCATTTTGCCGTCGCATATTGCGAATATGAAAATGATTAAAGTCAAAGGTAAGTCGCAGCTCATGCAAGTCATGGAAAGTGGCTATGAAGCGATTGTCGGCACGTGCATGCGCAACAAATGGAAAACGATATTTGTGGCCTTTCTTGTGTTTTTTGGATCTATTTCTTTGGTGTTTTTGGGTCTGAAATTCATGCTGTTTCCTTCTGAAGATGGATTGCTTGGATATATCAAATTTGAAGTAAAAGAAGGTACGCCTATTTCTCAAACATTGATGATGTCACGCCGGTTAGA
>JAGYJO010000138.1 GCA_018402095.1 bacterium | reverse complement strand
ATATAAAGACAGTATGGGCATAGCTATAGAAGGTATTGAGCTCATCTATAAGCAGCCGCAGCAGTTCTTCATCAACCACATCAAGACCCTCAATGCCGTTTTCGAACATCAAATCGGAAGCCAAGCGCCTTCGTTTTTCGACAAGCTTTTTATTGTTTTTTTCGTGATCCCCGAGATTCAAGACCTGTATTGTTTCTTTCGCGCGATAGGTGAGTCCGTCTACCCGACCATTAATCATAAACCGAAGCTCTGTTTCACACTCGGCACTCGGCCATCAATGGGGTGAGCGGCAAAGATTGTGATCCGTGCGCACTGTCGCATTGATTTGTGGTCTTGCAACTCGCCACAATATTGCCAAAATCAAGACTCCGATTGGGGGCTAATTTTCGGGCTTCGACATGTTCATTAACCGTGTCCTCTTTACCCGAAATTCGCTCACAGCAATAGGCACACAAATAAAATTGTTCTGCTACGCAAGCCTCTCGAATATCTTGACGAACAGTATCCGAAATCTTTGTGTAAGACCCATGTTGCTGGCGTTTTTTCCACGTTTGCAGGCTCGCTGGTTCATTTCCTTTTTCAATTTTCCTCACCACGTAACTCCTGTTTACGCAGTAGCATTCTGGCCTTGATCAATTCAAAATTGGAGGCAGGCAATTCCAAATCCAATTCCGACAACACCACGCGCGCTTCATTTAGCTGTCTATTTTGGATCAACCCCAACAAGTCATTTAATTTTTCGCCTATTTCAGCATTGCGAATGGGCGTATCCATGACATCCAACAAAACCATATTCGCATCCTGACCATATTGAGAAGACACTTTATTCAATGCCCCATCATCAATAGAATACACCAAAATATCTTTGCAATCGCTGATCACCAATGGCGAATGTGTGGTCAATACAAATTGGCAATTGGGAAAAGTCTTAGTGAGTTGTCCGATAACACGTCTCTGCCATGTAGGATGCAAGTGCATATCCACTTCGTCAATCATGACAATCCCATCGCCATGTAGCGGATTTTCTAGTCCCGGATTCATCATCGCCAAACGCCGAGCGATATCTCCCACCAGCGCCATCAAGGATTTTTCACCCTGTGACAATTGCAAGACATTGAGCGTTTCACCAGCCTTATCAATAGACATATGAAGCCTTGGTTTTCGCCGCACTTTCAGATTGGAAAATCCGGGCATGAAATTGGCAATCGCCGTTCTCACCGCTGTCAGCTGACGGTCTCTCGAGGAGGCTGCTATTTCCTGTAAACGCTTCCACACATCACTGTCTTGTCCAATAGTTTCGAGAATCTTATCTAGACTATCCTGTGAAATACCCGTTTCATTTTCAGAGTCTTCCCGTTCACGAAACCACTCGAAAAAACGGCGAAAATCAACCCCTTGATTGAGTGAATTGTCATAACCATCCAATTGAGAAAACGTATGTTTTTCCTTGATTTTGAGAGGCACATCCAATACCACACGCTCAACGGGGTAAAAAGCAATCAAAGGCAAACTACAGGTATCATCTGTCGTGTATCTTTTTCTATAGCGGTCAGCCAACAGCGACGCACCGCTGATATCGCTAACATGTGGCGCCACTTTACCTTTTCTAGCTTTGACCAAAGTCCATTTATGTAGGCCCAGAGGTGACTCCAATCTATACATCTCCCAATCAGAAACAGTGATCTCAATAGAACCCGAAGGCGCTCCGTTAAAAACAACATCTTCTGGGATAGGACTACCGTTACCTTTTTCGCTACGAATACGCGATACAAACCAACTTAGAGATGTGGCCAAAGCTTTAAGAAGCGATGTTTTTCCAGCACCATTGTTTCCTACAAAAACTGTAACCTTTGACGAACGCGATTCCGTGGGTGCTAAAGCAACTTCAAGGGACTTAAATTGTCCAATATTGTGTAATACAAATTGTTTTATTTCCATGGTCTCATCCCCACTATGCGAATATCACAGCACAAGTAATCCTGAGCTTACCCGCCAATGGCTACCGCATCAACGATTTTCTTGATCATTTCATATGAATCATCAAAAAGGAGGAAGCAACACATCATTGAGGGGCCCATACATCACAAAGGGCGTGATGAATCACGCCCCTACCGACGCCCCCACTCCACCACCTCCCCATAAATCCCAACTGCCCACAGCACACCACCGCTTTCTATGAGATACGCCGTCCCGTCGATGGGCAACCCCAACGCCGGCAGAGCCGAACTCTCCCGTAATTGCTCTGGTGAAAACGGAATCGGCAATTCAGGGACACCCACAGAGGGGTTCATCTCTCGCCATGTCCAAGCACTGCGTACGAGGGCTTCAGCCCGGAGGCGATCGATACGGAGGTGCTGCATGTCTCGCTGATGCCAGAGCATGGTTATCGATGTCGAGAGGATGCCCATGACCATGGTCATGACGACGAGGAAGCTGATTACCGCGTAGCCTTTTCTCGGCTCCGCCGAGAAAAGGTGTTTTTTTATTTCAAAGGGCTTTGCCCTTTGGATCCCGTTTGCGCCTGCGGCTGAGGGTGGAACTGGGTTCCCCAGGCCATCCGGGTCGAGTGCTCGCGACGTTTTGGGAGCATGCCGAGACAAATCTAAATACTCCGCTGGTCCCTGAGCGTTGCACTGAGCTTGTCGAAGTGGCCTCTCGAAGCTGAGTCGGCTCTGCGATGTAACCGAAATCCCGCCGACTGTAAGGAGGAAAAGGAATGCGACGAGGAGTCGTGGTCCGACAGGGATGTAGGCTGCCCGGCTGGATCTGCCCAAAGGCAGATTCACGAAGGGAATTGAGGGGGATTTGCGCGTTTACTGCAATTTCCCCAAACGACTCAAAACCCCGGCTTGAATTGACATTGCCAACGTTTCTGGAAAGCCGCTAGGCAATCGGGAGATCGTTTGTGTTAGCGCTTCGGGGACAGACGCTTTGAGTTCATCTATGATCGTTGTGATGAGCGCATTGGATAAGCCTGCGAGCGCGGCGCTTTCAGTAAAATGCCGGGGCGAGATGACGGATAACTTGTAGTGGGGATTCTTCCCGACAGACATGGCGAATGCAATGCTATTTTTTCGCAATTGGGAGGCATCGCTGTAAGGCTGAATCGACATAATGTCGTAAAGTGGTGCCAGCTTGAAACGTCCACCAGGGTACATGGCAATACTAAAGTTTTTGGCATGTCCATCGATGGCCGCCAGTAGCCAAAATACCATGATGCTCTTAAAAAAGGTCTTCCTGTCCTCTGTCGCGTTGTCGCTGCCTTGTAGGAGATTCAAAACAGCGGAGATGCCAGGACCTCCGTCGGCTTGGTATTTTTGTGTGGGTGGACATGCGAGGGCTTGGCAGAGATCTTCTTGGGGTAGTCGCAGTAGCGTATTTTGGGATGTCCATAGTCGGTCAAATCGTTTTACAGATAGGACGTTGATCGTTTCAAAGGTACATATTTCGGTATCCGCTGTAGGAATGCCGAGTGCTTGGACGAACTGCATGCAGAAATATTCGTTTTCCACACTGTTACGCAAATCCAAACCGTCGGACAAGAGACCTATTGGGGGCTTCAGTATGTGTGTGGTAGGGGTGCTTCCGTGGGGGATCTGCCATGTGTTCTCATAAAATAAAAGGGCTGTTTTTTCCTGTGCGCCAGCGATAGAGAGTCGAAATTCGTCGTCGTCACTGAGTCCCAATGGCCGTTTGCGAAGATTGGCGAGTAGGGTGCCCATGTCTTTGGGATGTAGTGGGCGGCTACTGATCGGGGTTGTCGGTGTTGTGGATGTCTGATTTTCGGATAGGAACTGAAGGGCCCCGACACAGTCTCTGCCAATGCTTTCGAGTAAGCTAAACGTGTCATAGCCATGGGCGACGGTTCTATCTGCCAGCTGCTGCCGTATTTGGATATTGTCGGGTAAAAGGTTGTCGAGGAATGGCACTATTTTACTGTTTTCGAAAGGGGCTTTTCGCAGGGGGATCGAGAGTGATATAGGAATCGCATGGGCCCATGTCAGCCACGTCGTCTCGTATTGGAAAGTAAGTCCGCCATGGCGATGCTTTGTGAGCAGCCCAACCAGTCGGCCATTCATCCAAACGAGAAGCCTGTCTCCTGTGCGACTC
>JAGYJO010000137.1 GCA_018402095.1 bacterium | reverse complement strand
ATTTAAGCTCGCAGATCTCATTGAAGATGCCGCTATTTTAAAGGTGGCTAGAAAAGCAGCCTTCCATCTTATAAAGTATGACCCTACACTAAAGAACCCTGCCCATATCGGCCTCCAGCATATGCTGATGCGGTCTCATGGCTGGGGACTCACACAACGATTGGATTAACATGCGTATTTTATCTGGTACTTATCGCGGACAAAAAGTCCTTTTCCCTGAACGTGATGTCTTGAGACCCACACAGGAAAAAGTACGGGCGGCTATTTTTAATATTTTGCAGAACGACATCGAAAACTGTCGCTTCCTCGACCTCTGTTGTGGCACCGGCAGCATGGGCATAGAGGCTCTTTCCAGAGGCGCAAAATATGTTCATTTGGTCGATATTCAAACAGACACTGTTACTGAAAACGTGAACAGACTAAAGCCCACACCCACCCCAGAAAGCGTTCATATCACCACCGCTTCAGCCACCCGCTTTTTGAGCACACTACAACCCAATAGTTATGATGTCATTTTTTGTGATCCGCCATGGAAAGAAGTCGATCTCTACGCAGAGGCCCTCACTTTGATCGCCAAAACAAAAGCATTGTCACCCAAAGGTATTTTGTTCATCGAACATCACAGAGATTATGACCCAGCACCCTACCCCAGTGGTAAAAACAAAAACAGGGTTTATGCCGCAGAGACGGACAGTCTGCTACATGAGAAAAAAATGACAATTTCTCCAAAAAAGAAATCTCACAAACGACGGTTGACCAACCGTGAAATGGATGAGGCCGTTGAAATGGTTCGTAGTGGCTTTGGTGAAAGGCCACACCGTGGGAATAAAACAAATGGCACCCATCAAAGAGAAGACAGCATCCTTACCTTTGATGACACCGATGGACAATGGAGCCCATCCGCCAAACAGCTCCCCAAAAAGGCATTTAAAGAAGCCAACCCACTCCCCACCAAAAGACAGGCCTACGCTGAACTCCAAGCAGCCTACCCCGAGGGCTTCCCTCTTGCCGTATCCAATGTGTATCATTACAGTGATACACACCTAACACGAATGGAATACCCGCAAGCATGAGACGAAAAGCCATCTACCCCGGGAGCTTTGATCCCATCACCAATGGACATTGTGATATTGTCCAACGGGCCCTCATGCTTTTTGACGAGGTCTATATCGGCGTCATCGAAAACCCACAAAAAAACACGCTCTTTTCTATAGAAGAGCGTATTCAAATCATTCGACATTTGTTCAAAGATAACCCACGGGTACACGTCGAGGGGTTTAAAGGGACTCTTGGTTGATTTTGCAAAAATAAAAATATTTACACCATGATACGCGGGTTACGTGCTGTATCCGATTTTGACTATGAATGCCAAATGTCCCACACCAATAGACACCTATGCCCCCAACTGGACACTGTCTTTTTGATGACAGATGCCAAGTGTTCCTATTTGAGCTCAAGCTTGGTCAAACAAGTCGCACGCTACCATGGGGATATTTCTCACTTTGTCCCTGCCGAGATCGAAACCATTCTAAAGGATCGCTATCATGAATGAACTACTCGGCATCATCGATGCCATTGAAGCCAGACTGATGGAAGGGAAAAAGCTACCATTCACCGACAAAGTGGTGGTTCACGAAGGCCAAATATTGATGCTTCTGGACAAATTACGTATCGTAGCAGGCAACGATTCGGATGCTGTTCGAAAAGCCGTTGAAATCGGAAACGAGCCCGTCACAAACGAAGCTGTCTCCGAGGAAAAGATTGACATACAAGAGGCAGATCTCACAAAAGCGCATGATGAAGCCTTACGAATCAAAGAAGATGCCGCGGTCTATGCCGACAACGTTCTGGCACATCTCCAACTATTGGTCACAAAAATGCAAAAAAACATTATTAAACTCGAACAAAACCTTGAAAGCGGTCGCAGTATGATGGACCGTATTTCAGATACAAAGGATACACACTCATGAGAAACGACAGAAGCCCCCTACAAATGCGCCCCGTTACCATAGAACGCAACTACACCAGATATGCCCAAGGATCTGTTTTAATCAGTGTTGGCCATACAAAAGTACTCTGCACAGCCTCTATCGAAGACCGCGTTCCACACTTCCTCAAAGGGTCTGGGCAAGGTTGGCTCACCGCTGAGTATTCCCTACTCCCCAGCGCAACACACACCCGCAACCAAAGAGAAGTAACAAAAGGAAAAGCCAGCGGACGCACCAATGAAATTCAAAGACTTATTGGCAGAGCCTTACGAAATGCCATTGACCTAGAAAAATTGGGTGAACGCAGCATCATGATTGATACCGACGTCATCCAAGCCGATGGTGGCACACGCACAGCCGCGATCACAGGTGGGATGATTGCCCTGTACGATGCGATCACTAGCTTGATGGCCCAAGGTGCGATGACCGTCAATCCATTAACCGACTTTATTGCGGCTGTGAGTGTTGGTATCGTTGATGGCAAAGTCCTCTGTGACCTTTGCTACGAAGAAGATTCTCAAGCAGACGTTGATATGAATATTGTCATGACAGAAACAGGCAAATTCATTGAAATTCAAGGAACATCAGAAAAAGCGCCCTTTTCACATGGCCAGCTGGACATGATGCTGGATAGTTCCGCCAATGCCATCAAGCAATTAATTTTGCAAATCAAAGCGACATTGTAAATCGCCGAGGTTGCTACCCAAGTTCTCTAGACAAAAAAAAAAGACTCGGCTAAGCCGAGTCTTTTTTGTCTTACAACAAACGTCTAGTTAGCGACTTCCGCCAACCAAGCCGCTTTAACAGCATCACCCACAGCAAGCGTTACTTTTTTATCCAACACAGACGGTAAAATCTCATCTGCAGTTGGATTGGGCAGATAGTTGGCCAAGGCCATAGCCGCCGCAATTTTCATGGACTGGGTAATGACCTTCGCCCTAGCATCCAAAGCTCCTCTGAAAATACCAGGGAAAGCCAAAACATTGTTTACCTGGTTTGGGAAGTCACTGCGACCCGTACCCACGATCAAAGCACCCGCATCTTTGGCCACGTCAGGCATGATTTCAGGAATAGGATTCGCCATAGCCAACACGATAGGATACTCATTCATAGCCCGAATCATTTCAGGAGACACTGCATTCGCAACACTCACACCCAAGAAAACATCCGCCCCACGCATAGCATCGATCAATGTTCCTTGGCGGTTATCGCGATTCGTCTTTTTTGCCAAACGCATTTTGTCCGGTGCATTTACAAAATCTGGACGTGACACGCTCAGAATACCTTTGGAATCACATACCAAAATATCTTTCAATCCATGCGGAAACTGTTCATCCTGACCAAGACAAAGCAGTAGCTCAGCAATCGCAGTACCTGCAGCACCACCACCATTCACTACAACGGTCATATCTGAGATAGACTTACCCGACACCTTTGCTGCGTTCAAAACGGCAGCCAAAACAACGATAGCGGTGCCATGTTGGTCATCGTGAAAGACAGGGATACCCAAGTCTTGCAACGCATTTTCGACTTCAAAACAGCGTGGCGCACCAATATCTTCAAGATTGATGCCACCAAAAACAGGTGCAATACGTCGAACGGTTTCAATAATCTCTTGTGCATTTTGGGTCGTCAAACAAATAGGAAAGGCATCAATGTCCGCATATTCTTTGAATAAAACAGCTTTGCCTTCCATCACAGGAATCGCAGCTTCTGGACCGATATTACCCAAGCCCAAAACAGCAGAACCATCAGAAACAACGGCAACGGTGTTTTTCTTGATCGTCAATTCATAGACTTTTTCAACGTCCGCAGCGATTTCTTCACAAACCCTAGCCACCCCAGGTGTATAGGCCAATGACAAATCTTCTCGGTTTCGAATAGGCATTTTGGAAGCTATAGATAGCTTGCCGCCCAATTCTCTGTGTTTTGCTACAGATTGTTCATAAACATCCACGAAACAACACTCCTTTTATTCACCCATTTACAGTTACAACGATCAACAGGCCTTACGCAGATCCCGCAGGATGGCAAAAGCCAAGACCAGGGTTCCAGAAAATCAATAATTTTTGAGAGTGTTATTATCATGTATTTCCGATCAAAAAACAACAAACACCTTTTTGACGGCATTAA
>JAGYJO010000136.1 GCA_018402095.1 bacterium | reverse complement strand
AAACAGGAATCCCAAAGGGCTTTCGCCCTTTAGATCCCGTTTAAGCCCCTAGCATAGGAAACGGTTATAGCTAATAATAAGGGGCAGATATGCTAAACGTAGCTCATTTTTTTCACATCGACCAACTAAGCGTCATTATGATGGGCTTGGTTGGATTTGTGGCCATATCCATCGCATCATTTTCGTACAGATATCTCAAAGGTGATAGACAAAAAAGATTTTTCTACGCCAATCTCCTTTGCCTCGTAGCAACCGTTTTCATCATGGTCAGTGCGGACCATCTGCTTCTTTTATTTGCAGCATGGGCCACCAGCAATCTCTTGCTAACCCAACTCATGCTACACAAAAACGAATGGGTAGCCGCAAAAAATTCCTCCCGATTGGCACTAAAAAACTTCGCACTGGGGTTATTCTTTATTGGCAGTGCATTTGGTCTCTTGTTTTACGCCACAGCAGAGACATCCATACACAACATTCTCACAGGGTCTGTCGATCAGACGTGGCTCATGATCAGTGCCTTACTGATCTTTTTGGGCGCCATGACACAGTCCGCCCTATGGCCTTTTCACCGTTGGTTGACCAGCTCCATGAATTCCCCCACCCCTGTATCCGCCGTCATGCATGCCGGACTGGTCAATGGTGGCGGTTTTATTTTGGCCCGTTTTGCACCCTTATTTTTTGACCAACCCCATGTCCTTTCTTTCGTTTTTGTAGTCGGAATGGTGACCGCACTGATGGCCGAGATCTGGACACTCATGCAAACCGACATCAAGCGTATGATGGCCTGCTCCACGATGAGCCAAATGGGCTTTATGATCGCCCAATGTGGTCTTGGACTTTTCCCGGCTGCGGTTGCCCATTTGTTTTGGCATGGATTGTTCAAAGCCTATTTGTTTTTGGCCTCAGGTTCCGCTGCACAGGAAAAACGTGTCGTGGTGACATCCCCGCCGTCACTCAAACAATTTCTCACAGCACTCCTCTGTGGCTCTCTGGGTGCCTACACTTTTGCAGTGATCACCGAAAAAAACATTTTGGCAGGCGACAGCACCCTCTTCTTGACCCTCGTGGCCATGGTTGCAGGCACCCAATTTGCACTACCTATTGTTCGGGGGCATCTCCGATACAAATCATCACTGGCGCTCATAGCCACCGTCTTCATAGGCGCGGTATATGGGTTTAGCTCACATCTGATAGAAATGGCCTTGGTCCCAATGGGCATCTACATACCACAAGTCATCAACGGGTTTCATGTGGTTGCCTTTATCGCCTTACTCGCGGCATGGTTGACCATGGTGTTTGGACGTCAGGCACTCAGCAAAAAAAGCTATCCCAAGTGGGTACTCGCGGTCTATGTCCGCGCGTTGAATGCCAGCCAGCCTCATCCCAGCACGGTGACGACACACCGCAATCATTACCACAGTTAGGATACGCGCATGAAAACCACACCCATGACCAGCTCAGACATCGAAACCCTCGTCACCAGCAGTTGGTCAAAGATAGCCCCTTTCTGGCCCCTCAAAAATTTAATCGCCGTCAATCCCATGGCAGGCTTTGAAGACCTCCCCTTTGAAGACGCTCTCAGAGAAGCACAAACCTACTTCCAACAAAAAGACCTCCCCAAAAACATGCAGCATGTAAATCTGGAGAGTATCAAATGGTTGCAGGTGTTTTTCGATGAAGGCCAAGCCACCATCAAAATGCCCCTACGACACCTCGGGTTGCTACACAGCACGACAACCCTATTCCGTTTTGACAATCGATTGCTGGCAAAAAGTCACCCCAAACGTCAGTGGCTGACCTCTCTATCCGAAAACCCCGACGAGATCATCGCCGATGTCTTATGCAAACTCGGCATTACCGCACAAGACCACACGACCTTTTTGACACTGATGCTGACCACGCTCCCGGGATGGGCCGCCTACACCCAATACCGCACAAATTGGGCCGATGCCAAAGACGCGCAACACCCAAATCCGGTGACCCAAAAAGAGTATCTGGCCTTCCGACTAGTACTCACCTATCTCCTCTGGCCAGACGCCAAACAGTTGCTTGAGTGGCATGCCCACGCACACAAAACGTCTGACAGCACATCGACCTACCAACACATCGTGGCCTCCGAAAACGCCTACCAAGAAACGTTACTCGGCAAATTAACAGGAACGCTGCCATCAGACAAAAGCACCGCCAACGCCCAGCTCGTGTGTTGCATCGATGTCCGGCCAGAGCCATTTTGTAGAGCCTTGGAATCACAAGGAAACTATGACACCTATGGTTTTGCAGGATTTTTCGGCGTCCCTGTCGCTATCGAAAACCCCATCACCGGCGACAGCTGTACCGTCCTGTCCCGTGTTGTTCAAACCCGCACATACCGTCGTAGAAGATTCCCAGCCGGCTCTTTGCACTGGAGGATCGGTACATGCCAGGCCAGCCACCAAAATCTACAGGGAATGAAACGGTTATATCAATCGGTCAAATACACATTTACCACACCCTTTAGCCTTGTCGAAACCTTGGGCATCGGTAGCGGCTTATGGATGTTGCTCAAAAGTGTATCCCCAAGAGGCGCTGCGGTTATTAGAGCTCGCCTCAAATCACTCATCAACCCCAGCTATGGGGTGAGACCCGACATCACAAGTATCCCATTCGAAGAACAAGTGACTTATGGCGCAGGGGCGTTGCAAATGCTCGGCATGACCGAAAATTTTGCCCCATTGGTTGTTTTTTGTGGTCACTGTAGCACGACACAAAACAACGCCTATACCACAGCATTGGATTGCGGTGCATGCGGAGGTCGCAACGGGGCACCCAATGCACGCATTCTTGCCGCGATACTCAATCAAGCCGCCGTCAGAGACGCACTCCAAAAACAGGGCATCAGCATTCCCGACGCCACCTACTTTTTGGCTGCAGAGCACAATACGACGACAGACCTTGTCACCGTTTTCAGTGCCGATGCCCCAGCCGAGTTGGCGCCACAAATCGCCACCCTCAACAAAGACCTGGCCGCCGCAAGACAGCAAAACAGCTTGGTACGCAGTGCCACCATGGGACTCAACCTCACACCGGAAAAAGCCCAAAAAGAAATGGTCAATCGGTCCCAGGATTGGGCACAAGTACGACCAGAATGGGGATTGGCGCGCAATGCGTCCTTCATCATCGGCCCAAGATGGCTGACCAAAAACAGCGATCTCGAGGGCCGATCTTTTCTACACGCCTATGATTGGCAGCAAGACAAAGACGGTATTTTTCTGACCAAAATCATGACGGCACCGATGGTGGTGACCCAGTGGATCAACGCACAGTATTTCTTTTCCAGCTGGGACAATGTGGCCTTCGGTGGGGGCAGCAAAATCACCCGAAACATTGTTGGCAAAATGGGTATCATGCAAGGAAACGCCAGCGACCTCATGACAGGGTTGGCCCTACAGTCTGTCTACAAAACAGATCTAGAGGCCTACCACCAGCCCCTACGATTAACGGTGGTCGTGGTTGCACCGAGAGCCCTTATCGATGCGATCATCCCGCAGCATGCCATTTTGAAAAAACTCTTTGGCAATGGCTGGATACACCTGATCTGTCACGATCCAGAAACCAAACAACACTACAAACTGCAACGGGATTTTGGGTGGCTGGTTTATTAAACATGCTGACTCATAGATAGCGCGAAGACGATACAGTGGAGACGCACGGCCGTGCGTCTCTACGAAAATACATCACGATAAGACACAGGATTATCAACCTTTTGTGGCGACTTATCCCTAGAGGGCAAAGATCACCACACAGCAAAATCATACAAACGCGTCTCTAGACTTGTCTATCCTGGTCTTCGCATCTTCAGGAGAAATATCCAATGACGTCATGAGAATTTGGGAAATACGCATGCTTAATTCTAGCGTCTCTTCGACAACATAACTGGCACCTGCATCATAAAGCAACTTACAATCCCGACTATCTCTGGATCTCACAATTACCGTCAATAACGGAAACTGCGCACGCAGCGATTTCAAAATAGGGGCAGTCGCATGATGATCATCTATCGCAATCACAGCCACCTGAATATTTTCGCAGATCAGATGTTGCCACAACTCTTTTTTGCGGGCATCGCCATAGATCACATTTACATGGTGCTGTCTGAGTTTCTGCAC
>JAGYJO010000135.1 GCA_018402095.1 bacterium | reverse complement strand
TTCTGGTTTTCAGGTAAGCATACACCTCTACCATATCGTTCACAGGAATACCTTCTGTGATACAAACCACCAACTCGATACCAGCATCTGCAGCTTCCATAATCGCATCCGCAGCAAACGCTGGGGGTACAAAAATAAGAGATACATTGGCTCCAACTTTTTCACGGGCTTCATGGCAAGAGTTAAATACAGGGACCTTGCCATCCAAGGCAGTCTGACCACCTTTTCCTGGCGTAACACCACCCACAACGTTGCCAGCATAGGCCAAACATTGCTCTGCGTGAAAGGATCCCTCAGAGCCAGTGATACCTTGGACAATAATACGAGACTGTTTGTTAATCAAAATAGACATAAGATGTTCCTCTATCCCCGACTCGCCGCAGCCACAACTTTTTGAGCCGCGTCTGCAAGACCTGTAGCCGAAATAATGTCCACACCAGAATTCGCCAAAAGTTCACGAGCAAGTTCCGCGTTTGTTCCTTCTAGACGAACAACAACAGGGACACTTAGGCCCAATTCACTAACAGCTTGGATGATACCATTTGCCACACGGTCACAACGAACAATACCACCAAAAATATTGATCAGAACCGCTTTAACATTCTTATCAGAAAGAATGATACGGAAACCGTTTTTCACAGTTTCAACGTTTGCACCACCGCCAACATCCAAAAAGTTAGCAGGTTCGCCACCTTCAAGCTTGATGATATCCATGGTCGCCATCGCCAAACCAGCGCCATTCACCATACACCCAACATTACCGTCGAGTTTGACATAGTTCAGGTTGAATTCCCCAGCTTCTACTTCTGTAGGATCTTCTTCATGAACGTCACGCATTGCGTGGATAGGTTTTTGACGATAAAGCGCATTGTCATCAATATTAAACTTACCATCCAAGGCCAAAACCTGACCTTGTTCAGTTAGAACCAAGGGATTGATTTCTGCGATGGAAGAATCTGTTTCTTCATAACAACGGTACAAATTCAGCAATAGCGTTACCGCCTGTCTGAATGCAGGACCTTCGAAACCCAAAGCAAACGCAACACGACGCGCTTGAAAAGGCCGCAAACCAAACGCAGGGTCTACCCACTCACGAATAATCTTCTCTGGCGAATGCTCAGCGACTTCTTCGATCTCAACACCACCTTCGGTAGATGCCATAATAACGTTTTGGTTTTTTGCGCGATCTAAAGTAATAGCGACATAATATTCTTTTGCGATATCAATCGCTTCTGTAACCATAACCTTGCGAACAAGCTGTCCTTGAGGACCCGTTTGCGGCGTCACCAAAGTCATGCCCAAAATATTCTGAATGTTTTCTAACGCTTTCTCTTTAGTAGGGGAAAATTTAACACCGCCGCCTTTGCCACGCCCTCCGGCATGAACTTGTGCTTTGATCACAAATTGCTTTGCATTAAATTCTTTCTCAACGGTTTCGACTGCTTCTAGACCTTTCTCTGTGGACTCTATGACAACCCCGTCCTGAACGGGAATGTCATACATTTTTAGGATGGCCTTAGCCTGAAATTCATGGATTTTCATAGGTGGGGCAGTTTACACCAAATCACGAAGATTTTCAAAGAGAAGCAGAAACAGGTTCAGGCAAAGTTCTTGACACAGAACGAAGCAGCGGGGTTAAATTCACTCTTAAAATCATATAAAAGTGCAGAGTTGCAACAATTAGCATTACGCCATATTAGGTTGTGAGAGGAAGAAAAGGTCATGTACGCAGTTATAGAAACAGGCGGAAAACAATATAAAGTCAAAGCTGGCAGTGTCATTCAAATTGAGAAGTTGGTTGCAGAGGATGACTCCCCTGTAAACTTCGACAAGGTTTTGGCTGTTTGGGACGACAAAGGCATCCAACTTGGAAAACCCTATTTGGAAGGCGCCGTTGTCAAAGGCACCCTACTCAACCAAATCAAAGCAGACAAAATTCTTGTTTTCAAATTCAAACCAAAAACAGGATACAAAAGAACCCAAGGTCACCGTCAAAAACTTAGCGTCGTGAAAATTGACGCAGTAACGGTATAAGAGGAGCAATACAATGGCACATAAGAAGGGTAAAGGAAGTACTAAGAACGGACGCGATAGCAGATCCCAAAGGCTAGGTGTTAAACGTTTTGGTGGTGAGCAAGTTGAGCCAGGATGCATCATTGTTCGCCAACGTGGTACAGAATTCTGGCCTGGCGAAAATGTTGGTATCGGAAAAGACTACACTATTTTTTCAAAAATAGATGGGTTTGTTAAATTCGAAAACATTCGCAAAGACCGTCAACAAATTTCTGTATATAGCTAATCCTTAATCTTCGATTTCTACGAAGATACTATCTGTAACTTTTCTTTGCCCACCCCCACAAGGGTGGGCTTTTTTTATCCCCCCACCCCATATCGGAAGGTTTTTTCGATTACTCATGAGTCAATTTATCGATGAAGTTCGTATCACGATCAAGTCTGGAAATGGCGGCCCTGGCGCTGTTAGTTTTCGTCGTGAAATCTATGTCCCACGTGGTGGCCCTGACGGCGGCGATGGCGGGCTGGCGGAGACGTCATACCCAAACAACAGCAAACTACAAACCCTCATAGACCTCAAGCTCAAACGTCTACAAAAAGCCGAAAGTGGGCAGCGCGGCGAAAAGAAAAACTCCTTTGGATCAAAAGGATCTGACTGCGTTATTCCTGTACCGTGCGGCACCATTGTTCGTGATGGTGAAGGCAATTTACTCATGGACATGACGCTTGAGGGCCAAACCTATATTGCGGCAAAAGGTGGCAAAGGAGGTAAAGGGAACTCCTTTTTTGCAACATCCACACATCAAGCACCGCGATTTGCGCAACCCGGCATTCCAGGTGAAAGCAAAGAAATACACTTAGAACTACGACTGATCGCACAAGTTGGATTGGTTGGTCTACCAAACGCAGGCAAGTCAACCCTACTCAAAGCCCTCACACGTGCCAATCCAAAAATCGCCGACTACCCTTTTACCACGCTATTCCCAAACCTTGGCGTACTGAGAACCGTAGACAAAGAAATCATTCTTGCCGATATCCCAGGACTCATTGAAGGGGCATCTACCGGTCAGGGACTAGGCAGTGACTTTCTCAAACATATCGCGAGAACAGAAGTGCTCCTGCATCTGGTTGCACTCACCCCTGATGACCCAGAACAGGCGTGGAAAGACTATTGCACAATCACAGAAGAGCTTCGCAAAAGTGATTTAAATCTTCTCGAAAAACCACGCTACACATTGCTCTCAAAAGCCGACTTGGTACCAGAGGAAGATCTGGAGGTTTACCAAGACCTATTCAAAGAAAATGGTGTCGAGACCCACATTATTTCTGGTGTTTCAGGATATGGCCTGGATGTTTTGATCAATATTTTATTGGAGAATTGTCCATGAGTCGATTGGTCATCAAAGTAGGAACCAATATTCTCACCACGGAAGATCGCAAACCAGATCTCAACAATCTCCGTGACATCGTGCATCAGATCTGTGATTTGCTAGACACAAAACAACACACCGTTATTTTGGTCACCTCCGGCGCCATCACCTGTGGCGCAGAAGTCCTCCAAATGACCCCAGCAAGTATTCCTGAAAAACAAGCCGCAGCGGCCATTGGGCAAAGCCTATTGATGCAGGAATACAACCGTTTTTTTCAACAACGCAACTACACCTGTGGCCAAATTCTTCTTACAAAAGAAGGTTTACAGTCAAACATCGTACTAGAGAATGTCCGAAACACGATCAATACGCTCATTGAACACAAGGCCATCCCTATTATCAATGAAAATGATTGTGTTGCCACAGATGAGATCGGCGTCAAGTTTGGGGATAATGACGAATTGTCCTGCCTTGTCGCAAAGTTGGTACATGCAGAAGAACTCATTCTACTAACCGACATCGACGGGGTTTTTGACCACAATCCAAAAACAGACAGAAGCGCCACGTTGATCAAAGAAATCACATCCTGCGATGCTGCCATGCTAAGCCTCGCAAAAGACACCCCCAATAGCCGCAGCCGTGGCGGCATGGCATCCAAACTCCGTGCAGCAAAAGAAGCTGCTGAATCTGGCATCGATGTCTGGATAGCCAACGGACGACGCAGACACATTCTCTCCGACCTCACGGCAGGAAGAGGACTCG
>JAGYJO010000134.1 GCA_018402095.1 bacterium | reverse complement strand
TGGTCCGGATGTTTCTCTAAAAAATAGGGAACGAAATTGGCTCCGATAAACCCAGCACCACCGGTTACCAAAATGTTTTTCATGAATGTGTCTCCTCACTGAGTTTGAGTAGGTATTGACCGTAGTCTATTTTGGCTAGAGGTTTGGCTAGGGCGATGAGTGCATCACGGTCAATAAACCCTTTGTTGTAGGCGATTTCTTCGAGACAAGCTACTTTTAGTCCTTGTCTTTTTTCGATGGTTTCTACAAAATTTCCGGCTTCTAGAAGGCTGTCATGTGTGCCTGTGTCTAGCCATGCAAACCCACGTCCCAATTGTTCTACTTTGAGTTTTTTGTCTTGTAAATAAAGACGGTTTAAATCTGTGATTTCCAATTCGCCTCTGGGAGATGGCTTTAGTGATTTGGTTTTTTCGACCACGGTGTGATCGTAAAAATATAGGCCAGTGACGGCGTAGTTGGATTTTGGTTTGCTGGGTTTTTCTTCGATATCGAGTGCGTTTTTGTCGCTATCAAAGTTCACAACGCCAAATCGTTCGGGGTCTTGGACATAGTAGGCGAAGACGGTGGCGGTATCTTGGCTGCGTGTGACAGCGTCTGCCAACATGCCCGAGAGTCCCCGTCCATAAAAAATGTTGTCGCCCAAAATTAACGCGCATGGGTCCCCATTGATGAATTTTTCGCCGACTAAAAAAGCCTGTGCGATGCCGCCGGGATGGTCTTGGATGGCATATTCGAGGCGGATGCCCAGTTGGCTGCCATCACCCAAACATTGCTCAAAGCGGCCAATGTCTTGTGGTGTCGATATAATGAGGATGTCACGAATGCCGGCCAGCATGAGTACGGATAAAGGATAGTAGATCATGGGCTTGTCGTAGATTGGCAGTAGTTGTTTGGATATCACTCGGGTCAGTGGGTGGAGACGGGTGCCGGATCCTCCGGCAAGTATAATGGCTTTCATAAGCCACTATCCTGAGGGATTTTTAGTGAAAAGCCAAGGGCTTTGTTTTTTGTACTGTGGCTTGGTATAGGGCTACAGGGGGAAACACCGCTTCCCCTGTAAAAACCGTTAGGCCAGATCAAACCAAATAAATCGTGCATCTTCTGTGGCGGTGATAGACACGCTATCTGCCTGAGAAATACCTATGCTGTCTCCTGGATGGAGAACGTGTTGCTGATCAATCGTAATAGATCCGTATATCATATGTAGCCATGCATGTCGGGTATTTCCCAATGTATATGTCCAGGTCTGTTGTGCTCCGATGCCAACAGAGCGTATTTCTGCATCTTGGTGGAGAGGGAGGCTGTTGTTATGCGCGCTAGGGGAGCATAGCAATAGGTCATGTTCGCGCGATGTCATGTCGAATGACTGCTGTTGCCAACTAGGTGTAACGCCTTTTTTGTTGGGAATGAGCCAAATTTGCAATAGGTGCAGCTCGTTATCACCAGGATTCTTTTCACTATGGGTGAGTCCTGTTCCTGCGTGCATGACCTGTACGTCTGTCTCGGAAAGTATGCCTGTATTGCCTGTGCTATCTTTGTGCTCAAGTAAACCGGATAAAACGATTGTGACAATTTCCATTTCATCGTGAGGGTGTGTGGGGAATCCGCTATGTGGTGCTATTTTATCCTGATTGAGTACCCGTAATGTACGGAAATGGATGTGTTTGGGATCGTAATAGCTGCCAAATGAAAAGCTATGTGTTGCTTTGAGCCACCCATGGTCGGCACGACCGCGGTCTTCTGATGGTCTGACTTTATATATAGGTGTTTGCATGTGAAATCCTTGTATCGATTTTCCGTGTTGATGTAATGATTATCTTTTTAACTTAGCATAGATCTTTACATTGGTTCTATCTCCTACTAACCTACGGTGTGTAGCTGTTACAAAATGCGTCATGTGTGGTTTCTTGTTCATTGGAAACGATTGGTTTCGCTTCTGATTTAGTAAGCATTTTTTGTACTAATGGTGACTTATTTTTTAACAGCTTCGTTGGCATGGTAACGTGGTTTTTTTACCAATAATATAATATAGAAACGGAGATAGTTGTGGCGCTTGTAGAATCTTTGTCTTTGGAAATAGGTCAGCGTATGCCTGACTTTGAATTGGCTGATCCTGCGGGTCAAAAATACGCGCTTAAGCGATTGATGGGATCAAGTGGTATATTGGTCGTGTTTACTTGCAACCACTGTCCTTATGCCCTTGCGATATGGCCGCGTTTGATTCGTTTGGCCAATTGGGCGAGAGAGGAAGGGGTTGCAACGGTTGCGATCAATTCTAATATCCATCCCAACTATCCAGATGATGCCCCAGATCGTATGCAGGAAAAAATACGCCAATGGGGAATTGAGTTTCCCTATCTTGTGGATGAAACCCAATCTGTTGCGCGTGCGTATCACGCACAATGCACACCTGATTTATATCTTTTGGATGCGGAACAAAATCTTTTTTATCATGGACGTTTGGATGACAACTGGAAATCTGAAGCAGATGTTTCTCGAAAAGAGTTACAAATGGCGATTCATGCCTTAATTGAATGTGAAGAGCCGCCGGCAGATCAAGTGGCCTCTATGGGGTGTTCGATCAAATGGCAAGCCTAAAAAATAAGCAAAATAGGATTATTGTTGTCTTGTGTGCGCTTGCACTTGTCTTACTCGTTTCTGCTTATTTTTTGCAATCACCAACACGTTCTGCTCACAAAAATACATCAGGGCGTGCTTCTGCCATCACGCAAGATGAGGCAACGGAGGTGTCTGCGCATGTGGCGCAAGAGCCGGTCCGATTGCCCAAAAAAGTTTCTGTCGAGAATGAACTAAAAATAGAAGTAGAACCCACATACGTTTCTGAGGAAGAGGTTCGTTTTTCGGTGGCCTTGGCGTCTTATCAAAATAGCGAAAGTGTTGGAATGGACCCTTTGGAAACCACCATTTTATTGGATGAAGAAGACACCCCTTATGCGCCGCTCCAGTGGGAAGTCGACCAAGAAGATGAATACAATAAAACGGGTGTTCTTACTTTTCGCGTGGCCCATTTTCCCAAGTCGTTGAAATTATCCATATTTGAGTTGGAAGAACGGGTTTTTGAGTGGTCTCTTACCAAGTCAGAAGACGAATAACCTACGTTTGTTTGACCTTTTGTTTGTTCGTTGGCCTGTTTGTCGTGGTGAGTGGTCAATCATTACCAGAGACGATTCAGCTGCCATCTGGGGCCACGGGGTATTTGCAGTGGCCTGAAAACTATGATGTACCTAAGGGTGACCGTGGCTTGGTAATCGCTTTGCATGGATTGCGCCAGACCCCGCTCCAGACCTTGGCTGCTTGGGCGCCGGTATCTGCATCTCTCAATCTTGTGATATTGACGCCATCGGGCAGTGTTTATGCGGAAGGCTATACTCGCGAGCCTATAGATGATCGTGTTCGTATTCGTGAGCTACGCGATCATATGGTAGAAAAGTATGGTATAGATCCCTCAAAAGTGTATTTGGCCGGGTTTTCTAGAGGGGGGAATTATGCGATTGAGCTGGGCCTGATTTCGCCTGATGTTTTCCCCTATGTTTTATGTTTGTATGGTTTTTATAATGATGCAAATGATCCTATTCTGAAGTCAGGTGTTTCAGAGAACTTGTATGATAAGTCGCAGTTTTATTTGGTTACAGGTCATGGGGATATGACAGAGGCTTCTTTGCGGGGGGTTCATCGCAAGCTAAAAGATCAGGGTGTTTTTGGGAAGCTGCATGTGTTTCCGAACTTATTTCACGCCTATCCAGACAATTTTCCGGGCTTTTTTAAATCTGTTTTGAAATCTTGGGAAGATCGCGGGTAACGGTTTCCTAACGGGAGGGGGATCGAACCTTCGTGAATCTGCCTTTGGGCAGATTCAGCCGGTCAGCCTACATCCCTGCCGAAACACGCCTCCTCGGCGTGTCTCTTTTCCTCTCTGCAGTCGGCGGGACTCCGGTTACGTCTCAAAGCCTCCTCACCTTGGGACTGTTGCAAAATGCGCCATGCTGCGTCAGTACTCGCCAAAAAAATTCTCACTTACGCACGGTAAGCTCCGGTTTTTTTTTAGCTCGAGATCCTTGCCTGACACATTTTGCAACAGTCCCTAACATTATAGAGGAATCCAGAAACCCGCTCACGCGGGTTTTTCTGTTTTTATACGGCTATTT
>JAGYJO010000133.1 GCA_018402095.1 bacterium | reverse complement strand
AACAAAGGGCTTAGCTGGTCCCTGAGGCATCTCGAAGGGTGGCTCCCACTTAGCCCCACTGGCGTAGGAATCGCTTACAAGCAAGCGATGAAGAAGCTACGCAGCGGGTTTGACGGAAAAAAAGAGGCCGCGGTTACGGATGAGAAAAAGATCGACAATCTGTATCGACAAATAGGGCAGTTGCAGGTTGAAAACAATTTTTTAAAACAAGCTGTGTACCCGGGAACAGCATCATAGAGAGGCAATCAAAACTAGTTGCGTCTTATTAGAAAGTTCTATTTTTTACACTTTTTCTCCGTTTTCCTGCGTCAGCAGTGACTAACTAGGACGATATATCAAAAACGCCGATCCTGAATTGCAAAAAACGATAACGGCAACACTAAAAAAACACGAGAAGACATGCGTTAGGGTGAGAAGAAAATAACCACCAAATATTCATCAAAAACCAAGACGGCCTCCCTCAAAATTTGACATCCCCCCCACCCATTGATACTCTAACAGCCTCTTTTACTGTCAAATCTGCGAGGTCACTATGAGCATCATTGTACAAAAATATGGCGGCAGTTCGGTAGGCTCCACAGAGCGTATCCGTGCAGTGGCCAAACGTGTTATCGAAACCAAAATGAAGTACCCGAATGTGGTTGTCGTTGTTTCTGCGATGGGCGACACAACGGATGATCTCGTCAAAATGACCAAAGAAGTTTCGGACAATCCTTCCGCCCGTGAATACGACGCCCTGATTTCAACGGGGGAAAATATTTCAGCCGCCCTGCTCGCTATGGCCATTCAAGCCCAAGGGATAGGCGCCATCTCTCTCTCCGGTGCACAAGCTGGTATTCATACCGAAAACCTATATTCAAAAGCCAAAATCACCAAAGTAGACCCTTCCCGCATCATGCAGGAATTGGATGAAGGCAAAGTCGTCATCGTGACCGGATTCCAAGGGATCAACGATGTCAGTGACATCACCACCATTGGGCGTGGTGGATCCGACACCTCTGCCGTTGTTTTGGCCGCTGCACTGGGATCTCCGGTCTGCGAAATATACACCGACGTCGATGGCGTTTACACCACCGATCCACGCGTGGTTCCTGATGCACGCCGGTTAGCAGAAATCTCCTATGATGAAATGCTAGAGCTCGCGTCTCTGGGCGCAAAAGTATTGCATCCACGTTCGGTAGAATGCGCAAAAGAGAACAACATTGCCCTACATGTCAGATCATCATTTGTGTCCCACGAAGGGACCTATGTCAAGGAGGATAGTTTAATGGAAATGAACAAACCGGTAACAGGCGCAACACTGAGTGACGAAGAAGTCATGATCTCTGTTTTGAAAGTACAAGACAACCCAGGTATTGCAAAATATTCACAAATTGAAGAAGACCCTGCCTAACGTGGAGATATGATTGTCCAAAGCACACAAGAAGACAACATCAACAACATCACCTTCACCGTCACCAAGATTGCAACTACAAAACATACACTGCTGGCCAAGAACTCTTCCAGAGAAATCACGTCCAAAGGCATTACCTTTGATGACAATGTCGCCAAAGTCTCTATCGTTGGCGTCGGCATGATTTCCAAACCTGGTATTGCCGCCAGAATGTTCCGCGTTTTGGGTGATGAAGGGATCAACATCAAGCTCATTTCTACTTCTGAAATCAAAATTTCATGTGTGGTAGACCGCAAAGATGCCCGCCGCGCACTCAAAGCGTTACACCAAGAATTCGAGCTTCACAAAGCCTAGATGGATGCCATGACCGCCCTCTGGTATTGCTTGGTCGTCGTCATCGTGGCGGCCATCCCCTTCCCTCAGGTGTTCGCGTGGTATGGCAGCTATATTCGACGTGTCCAGTCGGGACTCCAAACGCCACAACAGCAGGTTCGGTTTTCCTGGAGTCCCATCGGCGCAATCCTCGCCATTGGCCTAACGACACTGAAAGGCTTCGCCGCTTTATATTTGACCACCTATTATTTTTCTGAGCCTATTTTTCTGATGGCCGCCACCGTCTTGGTCGTCGTAGGTCATTATGCCAGCCTAAAAATCAATTTCGGCGGCTATGCCGACATTGCCTATGTTCTTTTGGGCGCACTTCTTTTTTTGCACTGGGGAATGGCGCTCACCGCCATTGCGTTGTTTATCCTGTCGATTCTCCTGATGGATGATATCCGTATCGCCAGTGTCCTGACATCCTTAGGTGTCGTTTGGGCGTCTTTCTTCTTTGATTTTGGCAACACCCTTGCTGTACTGCTACTCATGGGAACGACACTACTCATGATGCTTCTCGATGGCAAATTTGAAACCCCATTACAGGTCAGTCTACAGTTGCGCAAACGCCCCAGATCCCCATGGCTGTAGGTCGCTACAGCAGCTTCGTCGACACCCTGACAACGTGGTGTATCGACAAGCAGCTCAACTGCCCCCAAATCGTCGCGGCTACCAAATATGCCAATGCCGAAAAAATCACAGCCATCGTCAAAGAAGGGGCCTCACTTTTGGGAGAAAACCGCATACAAGTCGCCCAAGAAAAACAAGCAGACCCAACACTCAACAAACTCCCCGTCTCATGGCACTTCATCGGTCATTTGCAAAAAAACAAAGCAGCCTTAGCCGTTAAGCACTTTGATTGCATTCAGTCTGGAGACAGGCTATCTCTATTCGAAACACTCAACACCCACGCGGGAAAGCACAACAAAAAACAAGACATTTTCATCCAAGTAAACCCCGCAAAAGAGGCAAGTAAACATGGCTTTTTTCTAGAAGAAATTCAAACCCATGCCAAAACGCTGTTTTCTTTCCCAAATCTTAGGGTCGTAGGTATAATGGCCATGGCCCCATACACAGAAAATCCTGAAGAGGCGCGTCCTCACTTTAGGGAAACGGCACGTTTGTTTCACAGCTTACGTTCTGACCACCCTAACGTTCAGGTTTTGAGTATGGGTATGAGCCATGATTATCAGGTTGCACTCGAAGAAGGTGCCAACATGATCCGCGTTGGAAGTTTGCTATTTGAAGGAGCCACACCATGAGTATGTCCTATAAAGTAAAAGCGTTTTTTGGCTTCATCGATGAAGAAGAAGCGCCACAAGAAGTTAAATTATTGTCCACAGAACCCCCTGTTCACAAACCTGTCTTTCGCCCCGCGCCCCAAGTCAACACCAGCAAATCCGGGCATATCTCAGAAATCCGGGTCGAAGAACCCCGCGTCTACGAAGACTCACTGGGTACCGCCAGCGCACTTCGTGACGGACTTCCAGTCATTCTCAACCTCAAACATTTGGACCAGCAAGCTCAAAAACGGTTCATCGACTTCATGTGCGGCACCGCGTTTGCCGTCAATGGTAAAATGATCAAAATTGGGGAACATATTTTCCTATTCACACCTCCCAATGTATCGGTGGATTCTGGCGAAAAAAACAGCCTCGATAAAAACAAAGATAAAACCACCGAAGAACGTGAGTTCTTCACCCGGCACGGCGCATGAGCCATCGCGACGCGATCGATGCATTGGTAGCCGTCGTCGACACCTTGCGTGCACCTGGCGGTTGTCCTTGGGATAGGGAGCAAACGTGGCACTCACTCATGCCCTACATCGTCGAGGAAGCCTATGAGCTCAAAGAAGCCATGGCCGCCGAAAACCCCGCCATGTTGCGTGAGGAGCTGGGTGACGTCCTCTTACATGTCGTCATGCTCTCAGCGATGGCCACAGAACAAAGTTTATTCACACTCGGAGATGTCGCCAAAGACGTCACCGACAAAATGATTCGCAGACATCCCCATGTCTTTGGCGATACCAAAGCCGAATCATCAGAAGCGGTTCTCACAAACTGGGACGCCATCAAGAAAACAGAAAAAAAACAGCCAAGCGCCTTTGGTGCCGACATCCCCAAAGGCTTACCCGGATTGATGGTCGCCCAAAAATTACAAAAAAAAGCCGCCCGCATGGGGTTTGACTGGCCAGACACCGCAGGCGCACTGGCCAAACTCAAAGAAGAAATACAAGAAGCAGAAGAAGATAAAGATGAAGAAGAAGAAGGAGGAGGAGAAGAAGAAGAAGAAGACGAAGAAGAAACAGAAGAAGAAGAAGAAGAACAAGAACAACCCGAAGCTCCTTCAAAGCAGGGGCCGACAGTCACAAAAGTCTCCCAGGCAAAATTGAACAATGTGAAGAACCTGATTGTCGTGCGTTTCAA
>JAGYJO010000132.1 GCA_018402095.1 bacterium | reverse complement strand
TATATCTCTATCCTCGTCAGGCTCAATTTCGATAGCGGTAGCCGCAAAAGCCTCGGCATCCAGAGGCGCAGCCGTCGCTATAGCCGGATCCCTATCCAAAGAAACAGAATTACCTGAATCAGAAACATCTAAATCTGCATCCAAATCAAGTTCGTTGGTAACATCCGCAGGAGGGGCAACTACTGGAACACCCACCGCGATCAGATTTCCCCAAAGGTAGGCCCCTTTTTCCTCGCCCGTCATGGGCCTAAAAAGAGACTGAATATCCGAAGGCCAAGACGTACTCTCAGCCATAAACATGTTCAGCAAAATCCAACGTTGCCAATGGGATTTATTATACGCCGACTCACACAACCTCATGACGATATGCCTCGAAATCAAATGTCTATCACGTGTGAAATCTTTAATAACCAAGGTACTATCGCCCTCTATAGGCAGCGCACTTTGCAGCACAATAGCGTGGCTACCATTTGCGTTCAATCGTGCCGTTCGCCCTATCATTTGTTTCAACAGTCGTGGGTTATTGGCAGGACAAAAGGCCACAAGAACATGCAAACCACCAGCCTTATTCACACCCAAGGATGGCTTAAAATCCACACCCCGACCCGCCACAATAGAGGAGAGCGTGATTTGATTCGGGACAACCGCCTGCGAAATCTTCAGCGAGACATCCGATTCACGACACATCGTCTGAAACCCCGAAGCGGTATCACTGGAAATTTTCTCTAAAAGCGACTTCAAAGTCGACCAGGCCGATCGCGATGAATCACCACAGGTCAATGACGATTCATAATCACCAAATACCAAAACCGGTTGCCCCGCTGCAAGGGCATCACGAACATTTTTTTCTATCGCGACAAGCCAGTTTTCTTCAGAACAATTAGAGAGGGACACACGTTCTATATTTCTGCCAGACTCACCATAAGAAGATGGTATTTCTACATAGTGCACATGTCGATCTGGGTTTACATCTGTATCATAGACATTTTTGAAAACATCTATACCAGCTACATCGATACTACCCGACACCCCCATCAGTATGGTCGCTTGCTCAAAATAAACGAGGGGATCAATGGTTGCCGCATAACCATAAAACCGGCCATGCGTTAATTCATGCCCCATGCCCCCAATATAGCTAGACTCTTTACCCAAGTTACTCAGCCCTGTACTTGGCGCTTTAAAATCCATCGCTTCGCCAGCATGCCAGCGTTGATACAAGGCACCCAAACCCAGGGAAACAAGCCTCGAAAAGAAGGGTCCCACTTCGGATTTTTCAGAGATCCACGCCGACAAAGCCTCCGAGGAATGCACAGTCGCTTCTGGAATGGATCCTAGGCTAAAAAGTGATTCATTAAAATTCAACACCGACCGACCCACTTTTTTCGAATCAATGATCAGCGCATCAAACTCGTCCAACAATACCGCTTGTGGATAATAAAACGCTCTCACACCTGGATCGTCATGTTGGTTGGTACTACGGGCTTCAAGGTACCTATTAAATTCTAAAAAATGGGTATTGATATTCGCATACACCACATCGCCTTGAACAAGACCTTTATGCCGATCATCAGACTGAAGCCTCGCAGAAAGCGCTCTGTCTTGCGCGTCGCCAAAATTAGTATACAGATCTTTGAATCCGTCATAGTCGCGCTGCGCCAAATGTTGGTAACAGGTATAAATCACCACCCGCTGATTTTCCTGAGCCAAACGCAACGCAAGCATCGCCAACACAACCGATTTGCCCTGACCCGTGCCCATTTTAAAAAAAACACGACGACCACCCAAACCATCCAGGCTCAACACACCCGATTTTGAAATCCCATGCAAAATGGCCGCCGCTTGCCCATGCTGGATAAACCGATACCCCAAATCCACCAACTGCGTATACCCAGACAAGGCCTTCGTTTTGGTTTCAAAATCAGCAAAAGCGTATCAATCTCTGTCGCTGTAATATACCCTTTCCCCACATTCGCCAGCTTCATCCACCAATATAAACAGGCAAGGGGTATGTGACCTGAAAATACAAACGCTCTATCCCATCCAAGAGATTTTCAGGCTTCCAGGTGAGCGGATCAGGCGCAGAAAAGGCCTCCTCAAAAACCAATTTCACGGCATCCAATCCTGAAGGCATCTCCCCAATAGCATCCGGATACATCATAATCGCATCTATATAATCAAGGGGGAGCTCTAAAATCTTTTGCAATAATTTCAAAATCACATCGGCATGCCCACCTTTAGCAGCCACGAGCAGGCGAGAAGAAACAGCGGTAAAAATATCTCTATAATCGGTCATACCCAATTCAGAAAAACTACTATGACACCAATAGGTATTATAAAACCCAAGAATCCCCTGATGCAGATTTTCTATTTTCTGCAATTCACACGAATCCGCCATAAACCTAAGCTGCTGATCTGAATCCAATCGGTATGTCAAATATAGCAGGATCTTCAAGAACAACGGTTTATCAGGAGCTATCGGCGCATATTTTTGACCCAGTGAAATAAAGGGGTAAGTCAACACCAAAGACCAATGAACCTGCTGCGTATTGTCACGGATTCTGGTATAGAAAAAAGTGGATTCATCATCCCTCAAAATCGATTCCACAGTCCCCGTGGTTACACCCAATAATTTATCAATCCAAGCACATTGAATAGGCTTATCTCTCGTCACACTATCCGTAGACAGATACCCCATTTTTTGACTCGCTACGCCAGCAACAGCCAAGTCAATAAACCCATCCTGAGACGCCACAAAAACCGAATAAAAAGCAGCAGCAACCGTCGAGTGTCCCGGATGTGCCTCAAAATCGATTTGAACAAACAAAGCTGTCAACTCTGTCACAGACAAAGTAGCAGCCGCCAAAGTCGCTAAGCCTTTATAGGTATCATAAGAGGCATATCTGTCTGGCGCATTGCACACCATCGTGATCATCGAGATCAAATCATCGGATCGAAAGATATCGCACAAAGGCTCCCTACGCTGTACAGGGAAAGCAACGACACTAGACTGAAACCCAATAGCCAAAGAAGCTTCTCTCTGTTCACGCACTATGAGATTCTCTATGAAAATTGCTAACTCTGAATGCCAATCCAGAGAATTCACAATCACCTGACCCCAAACATCTGGATTGGAAACCAAACCAAGCGCCGTCATCCAAAGACCAAAGGTATCCACATCACCCTGGGCATGTGTTTCGATCGACGATTGAAACACATCTGCAAAGGTCTGTGCATCTACAGCAGGGAATGTATCCACTGCAATTTGCAACGTATCAGGACATGGCACAGCCAATCGTTTGTACATAAAATCTCCCACCAACCCAGACAAACCTGGGATACACCCTGTTCAAGATATGCCTCTAACTAAAAATTCCCCTTTTAAGTTAGTGTTGGTGGGCTTGTAATCGCATTTTTTGGACCAAGAAAAAAAAAAAAAACAGCCCCCTCAAAAAGACACCGTTTCCCCTAAGAATGACCCTACAGACATCCGTACCAACGATTCATTCACACCCACAGCAATACACCAAATCAATCAAAAACAATCAAAAACAATCAAACCTATACGCTTATCGATTAAAAACAATCGCATGTCAGCCCCAATACACAGGGTATATCTAGTCCAATTCACCCTCTTCATAGACCCAGCGACCATTCAAACGAGAGAAGCGCGAATATTCACACATCGATTCCTCACGGTCTCCCTGATGAAAAAAAACATTGAAGGCCACCCAGCCCAATTTGTCTTTGGCGGTTCCTTTTTCAGCAACCAAGATCTCCAGCTTGTCCCAAGACGTGACGTCTTTGATCCAGGACTGAATGTCCAACGCTTCGTTTTCAGTAATAAAATCAGGATGGCGACTCTCCAAAAGATAGGGAACATTCCCAATCACATAGGCTGTATAACGAGACCGCATCAGGGCTTCCGCTGTTTCAGGGACACGTTTACCTCGGATATACCCATCACAACATTTCGAAAAAGACACGTCGCTCCCGCAGGGGCATGGCAGATTTGACATCAGAAACTCCTCAAACTCAAGTTGGGTTACATCATCGCGCATAACAGGTGATTTGTTCTATAGGAAAGTAGTATCTGTTGGTAACCACTTCCTAGACGTGGGGACAGGGGGGCTAAGTGGGATCCACCCTTCGAGATGCCTCAGGGACCAGCTAAGCCCTTTGTTAATCACTTTCGCTCAGCTT
>JAGYJO010000131.1 GCA_018402095.1 bacterium | reverse complement strand
CATATCACTGAACTTTTTACCACTATCACGGTTCACTATATGAAATGTATTGTGATAATTGTCTTCATCGAGCAAGCTAAAATTCAACACATGGATACCAATGGTTTTTTGCAGATCGCCATAACTGGCACCAGAAATCAATTGTTCCGAATAAAGTTTGGCCCAATAATACAGACTCCGTTTGTCATATTGCAGGTCATCGGTGACCTGCACTTCGATATTATAATACGTACCATTGGTTGCCTGTGCTTTGATATCCAACACAGCGAATTTTTCAAAAGTCGTTTCTTTTCGCGTATAGGGATTACGAACTTCGATATCCTGAACTTGGTCTTTTTCAGAGACAACCGCATTGATCAGAGACATCAGCATGTCCTTGTGTTGTTCAAAAATCAACTTAAACGCAAAATCAACACGGGGACTTAATTTCATGATGTTGCAAAGTGTAACGCAGCTATTCTGTTTTTCAAAGCACCAAGGCTACTTTAAAAGTAATCCTGCTATTGTCGAAAATACTCGCTGTGCAATATCTCCTCAACGCCACCGGCGAAGCGAACGTCGGGTTTACCGCAGAAGCGCTCTTCGAGGTCTTCCCCCTAGCCGTGAACCTCGACAAAGACGACAAGCCCGACTCCGTCAAATACGGTCAAATCACAGCGCTGCTCTTGATGGGCGCCAAACACCAAGATCGCGTCATCGCCGACATGAAAAAACAGCTCAAACACGCAGAAGAAGACCGTAGCAAAGCCGCCTCCACTTTCAGTTAAAGGGGGAGTTTTGAATCATTTTGCCCCTCCCCTTTAATCAAAGGTGAGGAGGCTCTGCGACGTAACCGGAGTCCCGCCGACTGCAAGGAGGAAAAGGAACACGCCGAGGAGGCGTGATCCGTCAGGGATGTAGGCTGCCCGGCTGGATCTGCCCTAAGGCAGATCTACGAAGGGAGGTTGGTAGGGGATTTTCATTACCCCCACCCAACCCTTCGACCGCACACACAAAGTAGGCTATACTCAGACCCCCATGACAAGCAGACATCACCGCGACCACAAAAAGCATCGGTTAGCCGATCTCTCTATCCTCAGCAAAAACCAATGGCTGATCTTGACCGAAGAAGTGGTCATGTTTTTCAGCATTTTTCGCTGGGTCATTATCGCGGCATTGATCGGTAGCGTCGTCGGTGTTGTGGTGGGTTTATTTTTGAATTTGCTCGATATTAGTATCGAACATACGCACCAAATCCCATGGTATTTCCTCGCTCTCCCCGTCGTGATGGCCTTTAACATTTGGGTCACGAAACGCTTCGCCCCCGACTCCGAAGGCCACGGCACCGAAAAAGTCATCGAAGCCATCCACAAAGACAATGGCAACATTCGTGGCCGTGTGGTTCCTTTCAAAATGTTGTCCACCATTCTCACCCTTGCAGCCGGTGGCTCAGCGGGAAAAGAAGGTCCAAGTGCCCACATTGGCGGCACCATGGGCTCCGTCCTAGCCAATTTATTCAAGATATCCCCCGAAGACCGCAAAAAATTTGTGATTTGCGGTATCAGCGCTGGGTTTTCTGCTGTATTCGGCACCCCCATCGCCGGAGCTATCTTTGGCGTTGAGGTTCTTTAATCATTTGCTTTTGGCTGAAGTCCTCATGCCGTCTTTTGTCGCTGGTGGCCGGCTACCAAGTGGCGGCTATGATGGGTGTCGCCGAAGCCACGCATGTGTGTCTGTTCAGACTTTAGTATTTTCTTCTTTTTCAAAATTATTATGGCGGGATTTATTTTTGGTGGCTGTGCGTTGCTGTTCATCAAGCCATAGAGCTCTGCAAAGGTGTCGCCAAAAAAATACCCCGGTCCCGAAATCCTGTTGGGATTGTTGGTGGTTTTTGGCACTGTTGCGGTCCACCTCATGCTGTCAGACGCCTACCTGGGACTGGGCGTCCCTATGATTTACCATGCGCTGGAAGGGCAGAGTATTCCTTGGTACGCATTTTGGCCAAGATGCTCACGACAGGTATCACCCTCAATTTTGGGGGCAATTGCAGCTTGGTAATCACAACCATTTTTTATGGGGTGCCACTGCAGGAATACATTGGCCACGTTGTTTCACCAAGACCCCATTCTCTATTCGGCACTGGGGTTTGTTCGCGTCTTGGCCGGCGCGACCAATACCCCATTAGCGGCGGCGCCAGTATTATAATACCGTTGAATTGTTAAGTAATAATTGCACCCTATGCCGCCGTCGCCTGCGTGATCAGCTTTTTGATGACAGAATCGCAGTGCGTATGAGTCCCAAGTGTTGAACATGAAAATCCACGGCATTTTATACCGAGTAGCGGACAAGATATGGACCGCAAGAGCCCATTTCGAGTACAGAACACGCCGAAGACTTGCCCATGGACGACGGGTACGACGCAGCATCATGACCCCGGCGACTGAAGCCCACATTGGCTTTCTAGAAATAATGATCACATATGTCTTAATCCCCAAAGTACGTCTGTATTTGAGACGTTTTCGCAAAAAGAAATAATCACAATGGCTGCTGACTCTCGCCCACAAACCCCCAGCAGTCTTTTGTCCGGCCTCACATGGCAACAGGGCCCGACGGTTTTTTTCTCGCAAGGTGTGCCGTTTTCTTATGGCGTGGGTCGGACTTTGGCGGAGCGGATTTATAATGCATATGTGATGATGAACCCCACCCCTACCCCTCCCCAAGGAGGGGAAAATAATTTTGATAGCGGGGATTCTCTCCGGGCTGCGCCCTCCGATCAGCCCCACACCCCGGAAAACACCGATGCCAGAGCTGGGACAGACAACGCCCCAGCACAAAACCAATTTATGACAAAGCATCCCCATGCCACTGTCAATCAGCCCCACATCCCTGAAAACACCAATCGGCTATTTGTCAGCCGCGCACCAACAGCACTCGAAATTGGGGCCGGCCTAGGCTACCTCTCCAAAAACATCTTGGATCTGGCTGGAGAAATCCCGTTTCAATGGCATATCACCGACGGCAGCAGCGCCCTGGTCTCTCATTGGAAAACCGCCCAATTGTTTCAATCATATCCCCAAGCCTCACTACAGACACTTGATTTGGAAACGCCCTTTTCTTGGGAAACGCCGTTAGATCTCATCCTCATGTCTTATGTGTTGGATTCCACCCCGACATGCCATTTGGAATGGAAAAACAACAGACTCTATGAATGGGTCATGACCACAGAGTTCGCAGACACCGAGGTTCTCGTACCGGCAGACACTTCCGTCTATATCCAAACACAGCCGGCAGCCGATGTATGGGCCCATTGGGCGCAGTATGCAGAAACAGATCGTCCATGGATAGCGCCACGTCTCAGCCGTGCCTGTCACGAAACATGGCATCGCATTCCAGCAACGGAAAGCCGATATCTCACTGACGACGACATCGCGTTTGTCACAGACTTCCTCCGAGATACCCACGCTCAGGACAGTTTGTTCAACTACGCACCTATCATGCGAAAACGCATCCCTGAACTCATTGGGGCATTATCGCCAACAGGACTCATCGCACTCCACGACTTTGGATACCAAACCGCAAAAGGCGCCAACCAGCCGGAGGATCTCTGTACCCGGTTCAACGCAATTCAAGCCTACCCACTTCACTTTCCATTGGTCACATGGATAGCCACCCGTTGTGGGGCACACGCTACGATCAGCAACGCGCCTGAAGGCGAGTCCGCCCTCTGTATGATCAGCAAAAAACCATTACCCAGCACATGGCAGGACACAGATAGTTGTTACACCCAAGCCCACACGCTCCAAAACACACTCAATGGGCTCTCTGCCGAAAACGCCGATATTTGGGCAACGACAGCCGAACCCATCACCGACTATGCCATACTGTCCCATTTGACAGAGCAAAGCACACGCAAAAGCTATTGGGTACAAAAAGCCATAGCGCTATATCCAGACCTCGCCATTCCCAGCTATGGCCAATACGCACAGCAGCACATCGGCGCGGGTGACTACAGCAAGGCCAAACAAATCCTAGAAGAGGCCTACAAACGGTTCCCTTTGGACCCGACGATCACACTGAGCCTCGCCAACATCTACGTACGTGACAAAAACTGGAAGGCCGCACAGGCCCTATTGCTATCCATCATCCAAAAACTCAACGACCCCCTGGCCTGGCATGTCCAAAAAATGATCCAACTCCTCGACAGAAATGTGCCGAAAACAGCCTTATAATGGGACTGTTG
>JAGYJO010000130.1 GCA_018402095.1 bacterium | reverse complement strand
TGGGAGGGGCAGGGGTGGGTCTACAATCGTAAACGATACAAATACATCGCCGGTACTTACGTTCGATACCCCCGTCGGTAGACCCGATATCGCCGGAGCAGTTTGGTCCACCGCGACGCTAAGTAGCGAAGCTGATGAAACGTTTCCAACGGAATCCGTCAGGGTTGCTGACAAATCGTGTTTGCCCTCTCCGAGTTCAAACACAGTATTAAAGATTCCGGGGGCTCCGTCCCCAGACTCCGTTTCGGAAATCAAAACACCGCCATCGTAGACACGAAGCGTTGTCCCCGCCTCCCCACCCACCGTGAGCATATACGTGTTTTCATTCGTCAACGTCACTGGATTCACAAACGCCGGTGACTCTGGAACTATCGTATCAACAGAAACCTCCGCCAAAAAAACATCCGTATCCCGCAACGGGGATTCGCCAGAAAGCAGCCCACCAGCCATATCCTGCACCCCAGAAAGCCAGAGACTCCCCAAACCTTCATGTTTCGGCATTGGCACCGTCAACACCAAAGATTCATACAGTGTCAGCTCGCCAGCACCAGCATGTCTCAGCACAGGTGATTCCCATGTCTGCAAGATATCCCCTGTGACAGAAACCCCAGTCAAACCAACCAAAACATCACGAGACGCTACCGGCTTCGAAAAACGAATCTCTACACGCATATCGCCACTGACAGATGTCGGCAGATGCAAATCAGTCACGGTCGGTAACGATACTTCCCGCCAAATCGTATAAGACTCCGACCAAGGTGATAGGTTCCCCGCATCATCTATCACACGGATTTGAATTTTATTTTCACCAACCGAAATCGGCACCCCCACAACCTCACCAGATACGGAAACAGAAGCCGTCACCCCATTGTTCAAAACAGTCAACGAAGCATCCAAACCATGCACTGTCAGCAATGCATGGTCATCATAAGTAGCAACAATATTTTCAGTCCCAATCACCGGACTATCCGGAGCCACCCTATCCGACACAATCTCGAAAACCGTCTGAGTCTGTTCGCCAAAATAAGGATCTTCAACAATCACCTGAATGGGATAGCGTCCATCCGGCTGACTCGCTAGATCTAACAAAGACACAGAAAGCGCCATCGCCGTCGTTTCGGTTGGACGAACACCCGTCGCAAAAACCTGTTCCCCCAGCAACAAGCCCCTCACAGAAACCAACCCCAAGTCATACCGTTTCATGACAGGAGACACGATCACTTGCGCATTAATCGTCACCCCAATCACACGATCAGGATTTAGAAACATATGCGGCAACGAGGCAACACTCACCCCTGTTCTCAATAAAAAAACAGGTTTCGATACTTCGCTCAACATCTCTCCCGAGGTCGCCGAAATCGTAACATGCACCCAATAACGATCTTCTTCAACCACGTTTTTTTCATCACGCCCATCCCAAGTGAGAGTCAAACGGTCGCTCGCATCAACCAGCTTAGGCGCCAACAATTCACGCACAAAACGTCCGCTTTCAGCCGCGACCCAGACCCTTACGTTGTATTGGGGTTCGGTACCCGAAACGTCAAAATCCCCAGACCAAAGATCTTTGTCCCCATCCCCATTGGGGGTAAAAAATCCAGGCCCGGTCAACGTCAACGCACCCTTCACCTGGTCGTAGGCTGTAAAGGAAAGCCAAGCGTCGCTTTCGTTGCCCGCTTCGTCACGGACTTGGATACGAAGACGATAAGTGCCATTAAGATTTTTGCTTTTTTGTGTAATTGTCCACATGTCGGTGGGGGTATCCCCATAGTGGGATTTGGTACCCAGTAGAATCGCCCCCCCTGCCCCCCCAAGGGGGAATTTATTTTGAGATGATTCGACATCCTGTGCTAACGCACTGGATATCGAATCATCGTATAGAAACACACTGACCTCCCATGCTGGATCCGGGGTGATGTTTGTAATGAGAATTTGGCCATTGGGACCCAACACGGTTGTCGACAGTCTCGGAAAAATTTCAGGAGCTTTGGATTTGATTTGAATACGCTTTTTATTGGCCACAAAAGACCCATCCGAGGCTTTCGCAGACAGTTGCAATTCGTAATAGCCATCTTTGAGAAACTGCCCAGCACTGTCTTTGCCATCAAAAGGAACCGCCGTCTCCCCTACCCCCATCGTTGCATACTGATAGCTACGAACCAAAGATTTATTGGCCACATTCATCAAAGTCAACACAACCCCAGAGAGCGGCTGCACAGCATTTACACGCAGCGTTTTTTCTCCCAAACGGGGATTCATAGCTTCAAAGTCAGCCGACATCCACAGTTCTGGAAAATCCAAAATCTGTTGCAACTGAACCGTCGTTTCACTGGTATTTCCGGCAAAATCAGTCGCACTCAAGACCAAGGTATATGATCCATTTGGCCAATAAACATTGGGCGATTGTTTGCCATCCCAACGAAGAGTACCCAAGTCGCCACGTTGCCAGTCCACAACCAACGGCATGCCGGTAACAGGCTGTTCACCTTGCATCAGAGTCAGTTCGAAATTCAAAATAGGCTCAGATGTACGAATAGAAATCAATGTTTCTCTGTCTGAGTAGGCTTTGAAGAGAACATCTTTATCGGTGGTCACCACGGGGGGCTGATGGTCGACGATGACGTCGAAATCACGTTCGGAGGTGATGCCGAATTGGGAGACCGCCGTCATGTGGAGGGTGTATCGCCCTTCGGGGAAGTCGCTCACTGATATCTGAGCCTTTGGCTCAGATATCAGTGTTGTTTTATTTGAAAGGGCTATCGCCCTTTCAATCCCATCTTTTTTGAATCCATCAATAACCACAGGCTGATGCAAACCCGCATGCGTGGAGACCGTCACTGCCGACAAATCTACGGGGATGCGCGAAATTTGAAGCGGGCTATCTTTCGGCGAGTCTATTGTTCGCAATAAACTGCCAGATGGCGACGATACGAGAACCTGCACATAGTATGACCCATCAGAGAGGTCCCCAACAGCGACATCGAAATCAGCCGGCATGACGCGAATCTCACCGTCATAGATAGGCGTTGTCGACGTATCAGAGACCAGAATGACACGTACACGCTCCGCACCCGTAACGTCCGCCGTTGGAAAACGAATCCCAAAATTCAAATTTTGCACAGGCGACCCGAAGGGCTGTGTCATTTCAAAAACAGGGTCTGGAATACGATTGACCACCATCATCGAGGATGTTCCGGTCGTAGCGTTTCCAGCAGCATCGTGGAGGGTCCATGATATCGCGATGGGGTCTATGATGGCGGTTGCCTCGGGGAGATCCAAGACCAGCGTGGTCAGCGTTTCTTGATTTGACGAAACCATGATATCGCCACCCCCTACCCCCTCCCCGGCGGGGGAAAACAGTATATTTGAAAGGGCTACCACCCTTTCAATCCCGTAAGAAAAATACAGACTAGACAACGCATCCGTTGCGTTGATCGTCACGGAGACAGTAGGCCGGCGTTCACCCATAGCGTAGAGGAGGGTTGGCCACTGCATGGTTTTCACCTCGGGAGCTGTCCTGTCTAGGGTTATATTCGTCGTAACTTGGGCCCTATAGCCCCATTTATCTGTGGCCGAGATGGGGATCTCGTAATGGCCATCCCGCCATGTCTCCGTTTGAATAGCCGCTGCCCATTCAAACGGAGATGTATTTATTATCATTGAATCCCCATGAAGAACATACAAAGATACCGCAGAATCGTCTTGAAGTTTGCCAGATAAAGTTAGATTTTGAGACGTGATAAATTCATGTCCGGACAGCGTCAGCACAGGGGCATCACCATCCACAACAATTTTGCCAGTCGCCTTCACTTGGTGACCAACCCCATCTTCAGCCAGAACTTCATAGCCCAAAAGCCCAGATCCCGACACCTCAGACAGAGTCGAAATGCGCTCGCCCTGCCAGAACCATGTCCATTCTTGAGACACACTGCCTGTGACGAGAATAGACACAGACACCGTCGGAACGGCATAAAGGGGGATAATCTCGTCGAGAGAAATACGGATTTCTGGCGGAGTGTTGTCCACAATGAAAGCATGCTGCCAATTGGCAGTGTTGGCCAGTTCGTCTGCAAGTTCTAGACTCAGAATATACGCGCCATCTTGAATGGATGCCGTTGGCATCCATTCAAGATGGGCATTATTTTTGTAGGGACTCGCGACTGCGTCGCTCGCCCCTACGACCCCAGGAGATGAATTAGGATTCGCAGCGCCAGCCCCTACGACCCCAAGCGGTAAACGTATTTTCTCACTGGCGTCTGAGGGTGAGCTGCGCAGCAGCG
>JAGYJO010000013.1 GCA_018402095.1 bacterium | reverse complement strand
GTAGCCATAACCTAGGGTATAGATTCTTGCCCCGCCAATGATTGCGATCAAGGCCGTCGCACCACCTGGCGGATGTAAGGTTTTCGTCAAATGCATCCCAGCAATAGCAAAAGAAACAGCCAACGCAGAGGCCAACCACAGCGGAGATGGCACTAACAGATGCACAGACACACCCACCAAAGCAGACACCAGATGCCCCCCCATCACATTTCTCGGTTGTGACAAAGGACTTCTCGGCGCACCATAAATCAAAACAGCAGAGGCACCAAAAGACCCTATAACCAACACATAGTCCGATAAAATCAGGTCAAAAAAGCCAACTAGCGCAATCCCTACAAACGAAAACAACCACGAATAAAAAAGCTCGCGCCATCGCACCCGCTTCACCGTCGAGGGGGTGAAGCGCATAGACCTCTGCCATTGTATCCAAGACAAACGAAGTCCTCTTAAGGGTTTTTCTTGGCGCTTTTTTCGACGTTTTTGCCGCTGCCGATGCGCAAGCTGTGATAAGAGCTCGCGAACATCCTCTGTCGAAACATCCACAAAACCCTGCATGTGTTGCAAGGCTTCTTGTATTTCTATTTCTGTATAGGTGTTTTTCATAAAAAATCAGCCCTCATCATAAACAGCCGCAGCCAACAGGACAATCAAACAAAAGGGTAACGACTGACGTCGTTACCCCTCAAAAATTACTCTCTTATAATTTTTTCAACCAAATATCCCGCATTGATCACGCGATTAGAGATCTCTTCATCTGTGATGTCTTGGCCTTTTTTGAGATAAATATCCATAAACATGAAAGAGGCATCAAAAACAACGGACTCAATACCAGATGCGTCCCGAAACGACTTCTTCAACCCTTGGGCACAAAAGGAACACACAACGCCTTTTGTCATCACACGAATATCCGCTTTGGGGTGTATCTCATTGGCAATAACAGTACCCTCAGCGCCAGTACTTGCGTGGACAACGCCCATCGCAAAAAACAAACAAAACAAGACCATAACACCAAAAATTCTCATATTATTTTCCTTAGATTCAAAAATGAAGCATTGCCACAATCATCGTATGCCCCGAAAAGTCACTCCCAAATTCCACCAAAAAAGAATCTTTAAAAATACGTACAACAGGCATAACAGATACCCGATGCACACCACCCAATAGAACATCACTCACCTCTGCGATCAGCCATGTATGCACATCATCAAAGCCCCCCGCGTACGGCGCCACACCTATCCGTGCACGCAGAGACAGTCGGGACGTATCAAGCGAATAATAATCCGCACGAAAAAAGGTATATATCCATCGCGTCTCCCAGTCCGCTTGCCCGCCTAGATACACCAACGGCGCGTATACATCCGGCCCATCTGACAAGCCCAATCCTGACATCAGGTAAAGATTCCCTTGTGACTCAGGCGCATTCCATCGCGTCAAAAGCCAGTTACTTTGCCCAAATGTATAAGATTCGTCCCTATCCTTGAGAAACAGGCGCTGTACACCAAGTGCCCAATTATAGTTGAAACTATAATGATACATACTGTTCCTTAAGCCTTCAGCGTCACTAAGCATCAGTGCGTGACCGTCCTTCCAGATCACAGGATGCGCAGACACCCCACTCACCATTACCACAGACAACACCACCATCACCACCCACCGCTGCAGCCTCATGACGACATCCCCATCACGACCATCAACGGCACCAATGCATACGAAAAAAAAGCACCTATCACATATATAACAACAGCAACACACAACATGATTTTGCTAAACTTCCCTGTAACGGCACATCCAGAGCCACCAGTCACATCACAAGCGACACTACGATTCGGGCGAAATAATAGTACCGAATCCATGACGATCAAAAGACCGGCAATCACAAAAAGCCATTCTTTGTTTTGCGACAATGGGATCAACCATGGCAAAGAACCCACCATGGCACCCACCGCAGCACCTCCCGCGAGTGTCGCGACCACTGCAGGTAATACACAACACAAAAGCGTCCCCGTTGCAGAAAACAACGTCAGGACACTAAACAGTTTATCTCTCATAAAACACCTTTACGCGCGTCTATGCAGACGCTATATACGGTTAGAGGGGATCCCCTTCAACCACATCAAAACGCTCAAAAGCTACGAATGAATATCAATTTTGATGAATTCGTACGCAGATTTTGTTGCCATTAAATCTGTGGGATTCGTAACCCGACCCACCATTCAGGCTTGGCGAGGTGGCCCATTGATCGCATAGAGCGACAGATACAGCGGTGGCGCATGCACGCGATCCGAAATACCAACAACAGCAGTAACAGCAGCCAGACACACATGGCGTGGGTGCAAGACAAAGAAAACAGGGCAGACTTGAGAGTACGTTGTATCTGTGTCTTGAAAAAAATTCTTTTTTTCAAGACCACACTTTTCAGTAGTACATATACCCGTATCATTACCGGACTGGGCACTATCTGCATGACACCCAGACGAAGCCGAACAACACGCATGAATTTGGGCATGGTTCGCCAACACCCCATACACACTTTGGCCCACACCCACACCCAAACACAGGATGAATACAGCAGCCAACACAACGGCAACCCTACCCCTAACTGTCGCCTGCATAAACCTAGATAGTCGTTGCGTGGCCATTTGGAAAACCCCTACGAATAACCAGCACCTGAATGTTCTTGCGCCTGTAACTTCGCAATACGATCGGCTGTAGCCAAGCCATTAAGCATTTCCAACATGTCGCCTTGAAGAAAATCTTCCAGATTATAGAGAGACATATTGATCCGGTGATCCGTCACTCGGTTTTGAGGAAAGTTATAGGTTCTGATTTTTTCAGAACGGTCCCCGGAACCCACCTGCCCTTTTCGCATCGCAGCTTCTTTGGACTGTTGGTCAATAGAGGCTTGCTCATACAACCGTGTTCTCAAAAGCTTCATTGCTTTGTCTTTGTTCTGGAACTGCGACCGTTCATCCTGACAGGCCACAACAACACCCGAAGGAAGATGCGTGATCCGAATAGCCGAACTCGTTTTATTGACGTGCTGTCCACCAGCACCACTGGCACGAAAGGTATCAATACGCAGGTCTTTTGTATCGATCTGAATATCTACTTCTTCGGCTTCTGGCAAAATGGCCACAGTAGCCGCAGAGGTATGTACACGACCAGAAGCCTCTGTGTCTGGCACCCGCTGTACCCGATGGGTACCACTCTCAAACTTTAATTTGCTAAACACATTCGATCCAGAGATAGAAAAAGAAATTTCTTTCACACCACCCAAGCCTGTTAAGTTTTCAGACAGGACTTCGATTTTCCACCCTTGCTTATCCGCGAGACGCGAATACATACGAAACAAATCTGCGCCAAATAGGGCCGCTTCATCCCCGCCTGTACCAGATCGAATTTCGCATACCGCATTTTTGCCATCATTGGGGTCTTTGGGGATGAGATGCACCTGTAAGGCAATCTTCAATTCTTCAAGCTTGGGAGTCAGAACCTCCAACTCAGCTTTGGCCAAGTCTCTCATTTCAGGATCTCTAAACATCTCCTTGGCGTCGGCAATGCCAGCTTCGGTCGCCAAATAGTCATGATAAGTAGAGACCACTTCTGCCAGCTCCGAGTGATGTTTCACCAACTGTTGGTACAGCTTTTGATCCCCGATAACCTCGGGGTCACTCATACGTCGTTCAGTTTCCCTGAACTTGTCTTCCAAATCTCTAAAGCGTGATAACATGATCTAAAAAAAACCTCCGCCCAAAAAAGGACGGAGGTTATTCCTGTCTAACCTATAGGAGCAAACTATTTTAAGTTGTATTTCTTTTTGAACTTTTCTACACGGCCTTCAGCATCCAAGAGACGCGCTTCACCAGTGAAAAAAGGATGGCATTTTGCACAAATGTCCACACGAATCGTATCCAGTGTAGACCCGGAATCAAAAGACCCACCACAAACGCAGGTGATCTCCAATTTATTGTAAACATAGGTCTTTGGCGCAGCTTTGGCTTTGCCAGCGGTCTTGGACTTTTTATCTTTTGTTGCTTGGGCCATCCCGAAATCTCCTCTGCACCTCATTATGAAACAGGTACATGATATATAAAAATTGAAATCTGATCCTACTGAGATGGTAAGAATGTGTCAAGGGAAAGGCCAGGGATTTTAAAAGATTTTCTTTCTTGCTACACTAAGCCCCATATTTTTTAATCTTTTTAGTTCGCGCGCATGAGCGGGAGGAGACGTATGGACGCATCACTTAAGGAAATTCATCGTCAGGTAGAAACCGAATCAGATTTTGTAGACCGCATTCTCAAAGAAGCCTCCAAAGTCATCGTTGGGCAAACCTATGTACTGGAAAGACTCATTATGGGCGTCCTCACCGGCGGCCACCTATTGCTCGAAGGGGTGCCTGGATTAGCCAAAACACTGTCTATCAAAACACTTTCCGACGTACTGGCTGTCAGCTTCAAACGGATACAGTTCACGCCAGATCTTCTACCGGCAGATGTCTTGGGAACCCTTATTTATGACCAAGCAAAACACGCATTCATACCCAAACTGGGCCCTATATTCGCAAATCTGGTCCTCGCCGATGAAATCAACAGAGCGCCAGCAAAAGTCCAAAGCGCCCTACTCGAAGCCATGCAAGAACGCCAAGTCACTATCGGTGACACCACCTACGAACTCCCCAAACCCTTTCTGGTATTGGCCACACAAAACCCAGTAGACCAAGAAGGAACATACACCCTACCAGAAGCCCAAGTAGACCGTTTTCTCATGAAACTCAAAATTGGCTACCCAAGCAAAGAAGAGGAACGGGAAATTCTCACCCGTATGACAGGAACCAAACCTCCCTCCGTATCCAGCGTAGCCTCTGTCGAAGAAATAATGTCCGCACGTGCCTTACTCAACCAAATTTATGTAGACGACAAAATAAAGGAATACATCCTCGATATCGTCGCCGCCACACGCAATCCTGAAAATTATGGCATGGCCGATCTTTCAGGGCTTATTCTTCACGGAGCCTCCCCCAGAGCCACCATCGCGATGCTCCAAACAGCAAGGGCACACGCCTTTATCAACAGACGCGGCTACGTCACACCCGAAGACATCAAGTCTATAGGCAAAGATATCCTCAGACACCGCATCATTCCTTCTTTTGAAGCTGAAGCAGAAGAAATAAATTCAGAAAATATTGTAGATCGTATTTTTGGAGAAATAGAAGTTCCCTAAATGCATCACGACATCGTCAAAAAAATCAAAACCATCGAAATCAAAACACGGAAGGTCGTCAACAGCACGGTCGCCGGTGGCTATCACTCTGTCTTTAAAGGCCAAGGCATTAGCTTTTCCGAAATCCGCGAATACCAGCCAGGGGATGACATCCGCCTCATCGATTGGAATGTGACGGCAAAAACAGGATCTCCTTATATCAAGGTATTTGACGAAGAACGGGAACTCACCGTCATGCTGCTCGTCGATGTTTCCGCTTCCGGATGTTTTGGCAGCCACACACAAAGCAAAAAAGAAGTCACCATCGAAGTTGCTGCTGTATTGGGATTTTCCGCAGCAAAAAACCAAGACAAAGTCGGCTTAATCCTCTGCTCCGACCAAGTCGAGCAATTCGTCCCGCCCAAACGTGGCAGAGACCATGTCTTGAGACTCATCCGAGACCTCTATTGCATCACCCCCAAAAGTAAGGGAACCCAAATCGGGGTAGGCATGGACCATTTATTGCGCATGCACAAACGCCGAACCATCGTCTTTGTTCTTTCTGATTTTTGGGACACCCAAGCCTTAAAGTCCTTTCAGATCGCCGCTCGCCACCATGAGGTCGTCCCCATTGTCATCACGGACCCACGGGAACACACGCTTCCCGACGCCGGCTTATTATGGATGGAGGATCCCGAAACAGGCACCGTCATCCCCATAGACAGTAGCGACCCGGCCATTCGCAACGCCTATGCACAACGTGCCGCAGCAAAAAACAAAGAACGCGACCAATTTTTCAAGAAAAACAACATCACCCCCGTCACCATCGACATCACACAACCTTATATTGGACCCTTGCGCAGTTATTTCGAATCCCGGAGTCACGCCCATGCGTAGCACAAGACACCACATAACCAGCATATTGATCATGGCCATTTTTTTCCTTGCCGCCACACAAACATGGGCAAGCAGCTTCAGCTACACGAGAGAGGCCTCCCCAAAAAGCATTACCGTCGGCGACGTCGTCGATGTCCATCTCACCGTTCGATATAGCGATGATACGCACGCCACGCCGGATGCCATTGCTTGGCCAGATATTTTTGTCGCCCAAGATCCACAAACAACACGCACAACATCTGGGAACACCATCACAGAAACGTGGCACTACAGAGTCTCTGTCTTTGAGCCAGGCAAACACAACATCCCGGCAACAACAGTACGACAAACACTCACAAACGGGGCCGTCGTCGTCCACAAACTCCCAACGATCCCCATTAATGTGGTGAGCATTTTGCCCGCTACAGCATCTGCCGTTGGCGCATTAAAACCCTTATTACGCCCATCACTCACCCTATGGCCATGGCTGCTAGGACTACTAGCGCTCGGAGGCTTGCTATGGTGGATCTGGCGAACACGTCAAAAAAGATACAGGGATAAACTCCCGCAAACGATACCCACGCTATCCCCCAAAGAGGAAGCACTTGCCGCGATTCAGACGCTGCTAACATCTGGCGCCATCGATAACGGACAATACAAGGACGCGTGTATGGCCATGACCGATATCCTCAAACGCTTTCTCTCCCGACACTACCATCAAAAAATGCAAGAAATGACATCCACCGAAGTCGCCAGTACATTGCGTGCCACGACTATTGCAAAGCCTGTTTTGCAAAACATCAGAAACCTACTCCGCGACTGCGATCAGATCAAATTTGCCAACGGCAGCGCATCGACGGCAGTCTGTCAGGAGCAGGTTCAAAACCTTCAAGACATCATTCTCACCCTTGCCCCAGAAGACAACACCCCACAAGAGGAGGCCAGCGTATAACCATGCGATTTGCGTATCCTTGGGTGCTTTTTTTACTCCTCATCATTCCTGTACTCGTGGCTATCCGCTGGTATTTCTACAAAAAGCCAAGCATTTTGGTATCCACACTGACACCCTTTATGGACCTAAAATCACAGAAGCATGTTTGGATACAACGACTCACACAAGCCTTACGCATCTTGGCTTTCGTGGCACTTATTGTCGCACTTGCACGCCCCCAAATGGTACATGTTCGCCACGAGAGCAACACACAGGGAATCGACATCATGCTCGTCATGGATGTCTCTGACAGTATGGCCGCAGAAGACTTTCAGCCCAACAACCGACTGGAAGTCTCCAAATCCGTTTTGGCCGATTTCGTACAAAAACGAAATGGTGATCGCATGGGGCTGATTGCCTTTGGAGACTACGCCCTCACACAGTGTCCACTGACCACAGATCAAAGTGTTTTATTACGCCAAATTGATCGCATTCAACTCGCTATGGCTGGTGGGCGTACCGCTATAGGCATGGGTTTGGCCTCCGGGTTAAACCGACTCAGCAACAGTACAACGAAATCAAAAATCGTCATCCTACTCACAGACGGCGTCAACAACACAGGCGAAATAGGGCCCAAACAGGCCGCAGAACTGGCCCGTGACGTCGGGGTGAAAGTCTACACCATTGGGGTAGGCAAAGAAGGCGGCGCACCCGTCCCTGTCACTCACCCCGTTCTCGGAAAAACCTATGCCCGCAATCCAGATGGCTCGCTTTATATGACAGCCATCGACGACGTCCCACTCAAAGAAATGGCACTCATCACAGGCGGAAAATATTTCCGTGCCCAAGATGCCAGCAGTCTTGCGTCTATTTACGCAGAAATCAATCAGCTGGAAAAAACAACACTCAAAACAGCCCAACAACTCGAAATCCATGAACGATTTGTACCCATTTTAATCATCGGGCTATTCTTATTGTTCCTAGAATGGGCGCTTCTCGTCGGCATAGGGAGGGAACGTGTATGAACTGGGGAAATCCGTTAGCGGCTTGGGGCTTTGTGCTACTCCTCATTGTAGGGATCTTGGGATGGCTCAGCAATCGGTATGCACAACGCTCACGCGCCAAGTTTGTATCTGATAGCATGTTTGCCCGTATCGGCACACAGGATACACGCCGGCAACGCCTACGTCTCTGGCTCTGGATGATCGCCGGAGGCTGCCTCATTTTGGCATTGATGCAACCCCGTTATGGCTATGTATTGGAAACCAAGTCCACACAAAACAGGGCTATCATGCTGGCCATCGATGTCTCGAAAAGCATGGCAGCGCAAGACGTACAGCCCTCGCGGTTTGAAGTCGCACGCCAACATCTGTTTGCAACCATGGCAACATTCCAAGACCATGGCATCGGACTCATCGTTTTCGCAGGAGACGCCTATCTCCAATGCCCGATCACCACCGACCACGACGCACTCAGAAGCTACATACAAGAATTAAAGCCAGGATTTCTCCCCGTACAAGGCACCGATCTTGCTGCGGTATTGCGCATTGCAGAAGATACCGCAAAACAAATCAGAGGACCCTTTGATCTGTTTTTATTTTCAGATGGTGAAGCCTTATCTGGGAACAGCGATAGATACCTCGACACGTTGTCAAAGGCGGGTGTCCGAATTTACAGTGTCGGCATTGGGCAAGCCAACGGGGAGCCTATTCCCGTTGAAAACGAACAAGGACAAATCACAGGCTACAAACGGGACCAACAAGGTGAAATCGTTATTTCCAAACTAGATGTCGCGACATTAACCCATATCGCCAAGAGCACCGAGGGCCTCTATATCAATAGCACAGACAGCCAATCTATCGAGCAACTTCTCTCATTGGTCGATAAAAAGAAAAGTGATGCATCCCATGCCACACAGGTACGCCATTACAATGAGTGGTACATGATCCCGCTGACAATTGCCTTGCTGCTCTTAGCACTCCAGTGGATGATACCAGACAAACGACGACGTCACACCATGCTTCAACTACTAGTGATTATCGCTGTATGCGGCTTCAGTGAACACCACATCTATGCCGCATCCCCTGCCGACGTCTGGCACTACAAACAAGGCGAGAAAGCCTACCAATCGGAAGATTACAAAGCCGCTACACAAAGCTTTTCGAAGCTTTCCACAAAAGACCCAGGGCTCAACTATTACAATCTTGGCAACGTCGCCTATCAAGCTCAGGCGCTTGATGAAGCAGAAGCGTATTATAAAAACGCTGAACCTTATCTCAAAACGACCGAAGAAAAAGCATGGCTCACGCATAACCAAGGAAACACCGCTTTTGGACAACAAAAATACAAAGAAGCCATTGATTTTTATCGCAAAAGTCTCATCTACAACCCGGCAGACAAAGCCACCAAAATCAATCTAGAGTTGGCCATCAAAAAGATGAAAGAAAAACCACCAGAACAGAAAAAACCAGACCCCAAGAATCCGCCCAAAGACAATAAAAAAGAACAGGAAAAAGAGAAAAAACAACAAGAAGCCCAACAAACACTCAAAACATTGCGCCAAAAAGAAAAATTCAATACCTTGCCGCCAAACACAAATAGCACCCCTACAGAAAAGGATTGGTAATGCGCTACATTCTCCCCTTATTGTTTCTTTTCAGTACGCTGATTATCGCTGAAAACAGCATCACATTTACCACCAGTGTTGATAAAACGAGTCTCTCCGTCGGCGAAACGCTAATCTACCGCATGCAAATCAAAGGTGCAGACTTACAAAGCATTCCGGCATTCAAGACGCCTGACTTTGGCAACTATTTTCAGGTCGTGGGGTCCGAAGAAGCGGTCACCTACCAGCTCTTTAATGGCGACCTCAACGCTGTCAAAATACGTAGCCTTCGCTTGCGTGCCCTCGCAGCTGGCAGCATAGAAATTCCAGCCGCAGAGCTCCGCATTGGCAAAGAGCGGCTCAAATCACAAGCCATTCAAGTCACCATTTCAGCAGCCAAAACAGCCATCCCCACCAACACGCAAGCCACCGCAGCAGGCAATAGTCTCGTAAGCCTCAGCCTCCTCTTCAGCAACACAAAACCCTATGTCGGTGAAGAGGTGATCGTCGATGTTCGCTTACAGCGAAGGGTTTCCTTCTTTGGGAATCCGCAATACGAGCCACTCCAAATACCAGGAACGCTCAGCAACCCACTCGCTGTGGATCCAGCAACACATGAAAGCACCCTGGACGGACATCGCTTTTATACCAACAGTATCCAACGGATGGTCATCACCCCATTATCATCAGGCAAACTACACATCCCAAGCACCCGGTTTGGGTACAACACAGGACCCTTTGATCGCATGCAGGTCATCGAATCCCCGGCCTCAGAAATAAGCGTTCGCCCGCTCCCCACACAACCACAAGGCATCACCTACTCTGGCGCTGTCGGTGACTTTTCTTGGCGCATGCAAGTCGAAAAAAACAAGACCCAACAACTTTCACCCATCGTGGTGGCCTTCACCATTAGTGGGCATGGAAATCTCAACCCACTCACAGACCTACGGGTATCCGAAAGCAAAGATTTCCGCCTCTATAGATCCAAATCACAGGAAAGCAACAAAACGCTGTCCGATGGCCGCATGCAAAAAGAAAAACAACTGGAATACATCGTCATCCCACAGCTGTCTGGAGAACTCGTTTTGCCCACCTTTTCGTGGACCTATTTCTCACCCAAAAAAGGCCAGTACATCACCTTAAATTCACCCAAAACAGTTCTGCAAGTGGCCCCTACCACCAGCAACATCGCCACCGTCAGCAGCAATCGCACACACAATGAACCCGAACTAGCAGACACCGACATCCGCTACCTCAAGGCCTTGCAGGCACAGCCTATGGGCAACACCAGCAAGGCGATTCTCTGGAGCATCAGTCTTTTGGCACTGGTCTCTGGACTTGGACGCTGGATCTGGCAACACGTCAGAACACAAGAGCCCCATCTGGAACGCAAACAGCAAGCCTATAGCATCGCCGTCAAAGGACTCCGAGACCTCAAAGCACACCCAACAGAAAACAGTCTTTCACGGGCACAAACCATTCTCCTCGAATTTCTGGGAGACCGCCTTGGCATGTCCTTTTTGGGACTCACCCACCCCGAAATCAAAAGCCACTTGCTCAAAGCGCAGGTCGATGAGCTGCTCATCGTCAACACATTGGATGTGCTTGAAAAGCTTGCCTTCGCTCTCTACGCCCCTTCCCGTGTCGATAGCCACAGCAAGACAGCCCTCATTACCGAAGCAGAAACCTTATTGGCCCAATTGAAAGCACTATGATCATGACATTCCAACACTATCTCAGCACATGTTTTGTCATCGCAGCCACACTCATGGGAAGCCTCAGCACCCCCGTAGTTGCCAATGAAAAAGCCTACCAAGAGGGACACTACACCCAAGCGCTGGAAAGTTTTCTCTCTCAAATCGAAGACCCTCAGGTCGCACAAGGCCCCTTGTATTACAACATTGGCAACACCTATTACAAACAAGGCGTATATGCCAAAGCCTACTGGGCCTATCAAAAAGCAACTCAGTACCTCCCAAGAGATGCCGATCTCTATCACAATACGATTCTGACAGAAACCCAGTTGGGATTTTCACCGACAGCCGATACGGGAATCGTGCTCTGGGCCAAACGCTTTCCTTTTTTCACCCTCACGGAATTTTCCGTAGCCCTATGGCTGTCGATCACCGTCTTCTCTGTTTTCATATGGCTAAATCTGCTGGGAAAAACCTATAAAAAAGCACTCCTAATCAGCGCCGTCTGCTCTCTAATTTTCGGACTTGGGACCCTATCTCGTCATTATCAACATCACGTCAGAAACACAGGCATTGTCATCGGTACCCGAACCGCACTCAAAGCAGGACCCGTCAAAACACTGCCAACACTCACCACCTTATCCGCAGGGACACGTGTCACAGAAATCAGGAAACAAGATGGATGGACAGAAATACGTGTGGACGGTGGCCTGATCGGGTGGATTGTAGAGAGCGATTACTGGGCATTGTGATCAAAAAAGTAGGCCTAGTTAGCAGCATAGCCCTCTTCAGCCTATACTGTCTCACCCCCCTCTTTTCTGCGGAATCTGTTTTTTTTCCAGACCGTGGCATCCTATTTCCCGATAGTATGGAAAGTGAAAAGCAGGACATCGGACATATCTTGTCTAACCCCGCGCGCATCCAGCATCCCGACAGCAAACCAACGGTAAAACTGGAAAACACCCCTTCCTTTGTGGGCTACAACCAACTCTCGGTATCCGGTCTCTACCCCTTTCGGGAATGGACTTTTTTTGCCGGATACCTCTATCTCGGGAATAGCAACCTGGAGCATACCGTCAGAGACAGCATCACCAACAGGCCCATCCGATCAGGCCAATTTGCCCATAGTTACCAGCAAGTCACCATGGGCAGCGTCTACCACATCCCCCAAACAACACTGCGCTTGTCGAGCAATGTGGAATGGGATGCACAATCACTCGATGGGGATCAGGTCAGTGGGATTGGCTTAGGTGCCGGTCTCCATTGGGGCATTACAACCCAGCTATGGACATCTCTCTATATACACAGACTCATTACACCCACATGGACATGGTCGGCAGACTATACCGAGAGCTTAGACAGACGGATCCTATTCGCCGCAGGGTACACCGATACGGATTGGCAGACATCGATAGACACGGATGGTAGTCTGGCCCGCATTCGTGGGGAGTATGCGATTGGCGATTATTTGTCTATATTTGGAGATATGGTCGCGGCAGACTGGCAGTCGATACGACGGTCAGGATTGGGTGTCTCCTTGCATTTGAGCCCACTGCGCATACACTATACCCATCTCTTGTTTTCGGAAACCAGCCTTAACGCAGACCACGATATATTTGGAGTGAGCATCACATTATGAAACGTACTTTCGACGAAATCCCAAAACACAAAACCATCCATTTCATTGGCATTGGTGGCGTCGGCATGAGTGGCTTGGCCCGCATCCTTCTGGAACAAAACTACAAAGTCAGCGGTTCAGACGTGAAAGAAACCATTCAAACCATTCGCCTACGCGACCTTGGTGCTACCCTGTTTTACGGACATGATGAGGCCAATTTGAGATTGGCAGATATCGTGGTGGTTTCCAGCGCTATCGATACCAAAAACCCAGAACTGGCCCATGCATTGGCGGAGCATATTCCTGTCATCAAAAGAGGCGAACTTCTTGGCACCATGATGCAGTCATTCAAACATCGCATTGCTGTCTGCGGCACCCATGGCAAAACCACGACAAGCGCTATCACCGCCAAAGTCTTGGACACTTGTGGAAAACTCCCCACCTTTGTCATCGGTGCCGATGTGCATGACTATGGCATCAACGCAGTTTTGGGAGATCCCGATTTTTTTGTGGCTGAGTCCGACGAGAGTGATGGGTCTTTTCTATACCAAGAACCCTCTATCGGTATCTTTACCAATTTGGAACAGGAACATATGGAGCATTATGGCTCTCTGGAAAACCTCAAAGACCATTTCCTACGGTTCATGGAAGGCATTGTTAGCCGAGATGGAATACTCATCATCAATGCAGATGACCCCATGCTCTACGAACTGGGGCAACAATTCCCCAGTACATCGGTCCAATGGTACGGGTGCAACCCTGCCCTATCATGCCACGCAACGGACATCGAACATACCCCAGAAGGCGTCCGATTCCAGCTACATCTCGATCAGCAAAATAACGGACCCGTGGAACTCACGCTCATGGGTGCCCATCAGGTCTACAATTCCCTAGCCGTCATCGCCATGTGTCACCGCCTACACCTTCCGCTAGACGCCACAAAAAAAGGGTTACGCCAATTTTCTGGCACCAAAAGACGTTGCCAATTGGTCGGCGAATCCGGAAACATTCGCATTTATGATGACTATGCCCACCACCCCACAGAGATTCGTGTCACACTCGAAGCACTCAAACTCAGTATGAACAGGCGTCTCATTTGCGTATTCCAACCCCACCGTTATAGCCGGACCAAAGACCTCTTGGCGCAATTCCCCGAGGCATTCTCCGCCGCAGACCTCACCATGATCACAGAAATATACTCCGTCAATGAGACCAAAATCCGAGGCTTATCCAGCAAGCTGATTGTCGAAAAAATGAAAGAAAATGGTAATTCTGACGTTTTCTTTGTCCCGAAGAAAAGTGACTTGGCCCGAAAACTAATCCCCATGCTCCTACCCGGCGATGTGGTCGTTCTCATGGGGGCAGGGGATATCACGTCTGTCGGCAAAGAAATGGTCGCCCAACTGCGACACAAGAACCTTGAGCAGGAGACGTCCCATTCTGACTAAAGACAACGTTCCTATAGCCAAACTCACCACATTCCAAAACAAAGGTACGATCCCACATGTCGTGGTCATCGAGTCCGAATCCGATTTGGCACAAATACACACAGTGAAAAAGCCCTACTTTATACTTGGAAAAGGGTCAAACACCGTCATCGATCCCCATGGTCGCTACAACACAATCCTGCAGGTTTCCCCCAGCTACCAAGCACCTGTAGCCAACGGCACAGAAGTCCATGTGGGCGCCGGTGTCAGCGTGAAAAGCTTTCTCGACTTCTCTGTTGCTTCTGGTCTGTCTGGCTTGGAATTTGCCGCTGGAGTACCGGCCTCTATCGGCGGCATGACCGTCATGAATTTTGGCTGTTGGGGCAGTGACATGGCCGAGTTTGTTGACCGGGTACAGGTGTGGACAGCAGACAAAGGCTGTCACTGGCTCAACCACACAGAGATGGACTATGCCTATCGCAGCAGCAGCATCCAGCACACGCCAGATACCCTCGTTTTGTCTGTCGTTCTTCAGTTACGCACAGAACAAAGCGACACCATTCGCGAACGCATCCACAGATATATCAAAGAACGCTCGGCCAAACAGCCTATCCGTGACAAAACATTTGGCAGCACCTTCAAAAACCCATCCGGACACTTTGCCGCCGCACTCATCGAATCTGTCGGGCTCAAAGGCGTTTCTTTTGGCGGTGTCCAAATCTCTGAACGCCATGCCAACTTCCTGGTCAACACAGGCGACGCCAGCTTTGAAGATATCCAAAACTGCCTACGAACGGCCAAAGAAAAAGTCAAAGAAACACATGGGATAGACCTAGAATCGGAGGTCAAATTCGCCTCATGACTATCACACCCTATCGTAGCGAGACCCATGAGCAGTCTGTTTTCTTTTTAGTCGCTGGTATCGCCACAGCCCCCACACGAAGGAGTTTTTCATGCTAAACAATTACACCGCACAAACCCGCATCGGCGTTATCGCTGGTGGGTTTTCAGGCGAACGCCCAGTCTCCCTCCGTTCCGGAAAAAACGTCTTGGCCGCCTTGCAGCGCAAGGGCTATAACGCACGACTCATCGATCCGGTCGATACCGACATATCGGCAGACACCATGGACATCGCCTTTCTCTGTTTGCATGGCCAATTCGGCGAAGATGGGTGTATCCAAGCCCAACTCGCGCATGTGGGCATTCCCTATACAGGGTCCGGCACCCAAGCTTCTATTCTCGGCATGAACAAATTGGTCACCAAAACCATCATGGTCGCCAATGGCCTCCCAACCCCCGCATTTCAAGTCATCACCACGACACCGTTTACGCTGGATCTGCCATTGCCCGTCATCGTCAAACCCATTGCCGAAGGCTCCAGTTTGGGCGTTTTCATCGCCGATACGTGGGAAGACTGCCAGGCACGCGTTACCACTATTTTGGACAAGTACGGGATTTGCCTCATCGAAGAATACATCGCAGGTCGCGAACTCACCGTAGGCGTCTTGGACAATCATGGTGACTTACAAGCACTGCCTATCTTGGAACTCAAACCGGACAATCGTTTTTACGATTACGATGCCAAATACACACCAGGCAAAACAACCTTTATCCTACCCGCCCCATTACCCACAACGGTACGCGATGAACTGCATGCCCATGCTATCAAACTACATACGGTTTTGGGGTGTTCGGGTGCGACGAGAACAGATATGCTTTTGCACGAAGAAAAAGGTCCGTTTTTATTGGAAATCAACACGGCGCCCGGCATGACAGACCAGTCTGATCTTCCGGCACAAGCCGCCGCAGCGGGTATCTCCTTTGATGATTTGGTGGAAATAATATTGTGCTCTGCAAGTTCCGAAAAATAACACATTCGTTTCAAAAAATTTTAGCGGCAACAGTTTGTCTGATTGTCGGTCTATCCACCTATCTATTGGCCACCACCTATCTCGAAACGCCTGTAACGTTTAACAACACCAAACTGGCCATGGAAAGCCCTTTGGTTCGCATCGACGACACCCTCTATATGCCGATGCGCGAATGGGTCATCGCACTTGATGGGCATCTCTCCTACCTACGCAAAGAAGATGCCTACGAGATCAAGGTTTCTCAAAACAACAGCATCGTGATTGCCCCGTATTCTCCAGAATTATGGGTCTCTGGTCGCCAGCACTTCATGCAACACCCGGCCGTCTTTGTCGACAGACAGCTCTATCTACCATTGGAAGAGTTTGCGTGGGTTTTGGGTGCCAAAGCCACCATTGCTACGGCAGGTGTTACCATTCGTTTTGACGGAATGCCAACCCCACATGTATCGGTGACAAAGGCCACGAAGCAAGCCACCATTTTGGCCACCCGTGAAGAAAGCAAAGTCATGATGGATCAAATCCAGATCCCGGACCTGCAAAACCGTGACAATCCTATTTTGGAAA
>JAGYJO010000129.1 GCA_018402095.1 bacterium | reverse complement strand
AGCCGCTACTTGTTCATCGAGATGCCCTACGTTTTTTTGGTGAGTATGGGGCAAAAAAATCCGATTTTAATTTCTCAGATTCGATATGAGTCCGGTATCACGGTCGAAGTACCTGTCTATGCCAATGATGCTGTGCTCTACAATGGCAAACTGGATACCAAGACACGCACAACGACACAACATGGCTACGCAACGTTTCAGCGAGCCGCGGATCTGGTACCTGGCTTACCTATTTCTATCGAAAAAGCGATGGGCCCTCATGGCCCGTGGAAACGGGCTGTATCCAAATGGATCATTGAGACCCAGCTGCCTGGACACAGTCATGACTTGGGTGGCGATAGCGTCTTGCAGGGATGGGCTCGCGACACAATGATTGAGATTTTCAATCCCATAGACAGTAGAACGCTATGTACCTTGCAGCTGCAGGATGATGGCAGATACACGATGACGGATAGTACCCGCATCTTTGGCAATGCACATCTTAATCACATGATCCGAGATCGTTTTTCCTATTTTGAAAATCCAAACTACATTTCGATTGAATCCGCACTTGAAACGGGTGAGCGATCAACAATTGAGGCCAACACCTTGCGATTCACCCGATTGGGACTCTCTTTTTCGTATAGACCGGAAAGAGACAGCTTATCCGATGAAACAGTTGTAATAAACCATGTTTGGGTTTCCAATGATATAACAGGTTACAGTATGGCACCGGTTCAAAATTTGTTGCTTTGGAAAGGGTTTCAGAGCTACATGGTATTGCTACCAAAGGGCATGCCAAGCGCTGTCTCAGAAGAAACCTACAAAAATACGGCATTCAAAGTTGTTATCCCAAACATTACGTTTCACCAACACAATGCGGCTGAAAAATTAAAACATTCTGTGGTGATGTTTGATCATCGCAGCGTCAAATCTCCGGGCTATATCGTGGCGACATATGATCCCCTTACCCACCGTTTTCAAACAGATTCGGTTCTAGGGAAGTTGATGCTGGCCTTTGTGTTTTTTGCCACAGCGTCATTGGAAAAATCAGAATACACCGGTTTAAACGGCTATGAAATGGCGGCTGAAATCCTCAAGGAATGTACACAAAACAAACCTTTTTCAAGAGTGGAAAATGACGTCATCATGAGTATCTTTCACGTGGGGGATCAGCATCGCAACGCCCATGCTATCCGGCTCTTGGTCGTCGCCTTGTCTCGTGAAAGCACCGCGTTGCCGTCATTTTTTCCCAATTCAGAGATCATTGATTTTAAAGGTTTGAATCATGATTACAGATGCTATTTGAGCAAAGTGCAACGGATTGATGAGCTGTGTCAGTTGTCCATTTCACAGCTACAAAGCGTAGCGCTCAAATTGGCCGCTCTCCAAGAAGATGCGGCACAAATAGACCAAGCGGTTTTTAGCCGCATTTCACACACAAACTTCCGAGAAAGTGTCACTTTGATCAGTGAGTTGGGACACATGGACTTCGATGTGGCCCCTTCTTTTTGGACATGGGATGCGCAAAAACAAGCGATCCCAGAGCTGTTTTTGTCTTTGCTCAGCCAAATCATCTCCGCAGAAAACAATCACAAAGAGATTCAGTATGCACTTCGCCTATTGGCTTTTTCAGATACACGCTCAGAGACGGATGTTTTTTTGCTAAAAATGTTGCATTTGCTCAATGAAAACCATGATGTTGCGAAAGATCATCCTATCCCAGAGCTATTAATGACCGAGACAAGACTCTCTCTCAAAGAGGCATATAGGGTGCTCACTACAGAGAAATTACGGTCATGTATTCCGTATTCGGAGACAAATAGGCAACTCATCCTATGGAGAGTAAATGAGTGGATAAAGCTTGTCGGAGAGGTTTGTGACACTCCTTCTGGAACTGTTTTTGCACCCAGAGAAACATTCAAAGATGGCATTTCTAAGATTGCGAAATCACCAGGATTTTTACTATTAACGGATTGGGGTCAGAACTATCTCGTCACATCACTCGAGACATGGCTCAGCGCGGCTTATCGCAACCGGATCGCATCATCGTTCATGTCTTCGCTGGCTACGGCCTGTGATGAGATAAAAGCAACTAGTCCAAGTGCGGTGTCGGTGATGGCCAACACCTATACGACGTCTCAACAAAGAGCGCCTATCACAATAGAAACCCAAGCGTCACGGGTTCGTCCCTTAGACAAAGCGCCTGTGGAAATTGAATTCACACGTGTTTTGAATGACATGCTTGTGCTTGTTGACGAAAAAGCTACGCCGGCCGACTCATTAGACAGTGTTCGTCAAAAACTAACAAACGACGCTAGCGGCGCAGAGCATCCTGAAGAGCCATGTCAGCGTGACATCTACCCAAAAAGGCGATCGCATTTCCCCGAGAGCTTTTCGAAAACCCATCACGAAGCCTCTGAAACCTATGCGCGTTTGCGGCAGAGTTGGGCGGCCTACACCCAATTGCCGGTCATACACTATGAGATTTCGTCTGAGCCGGATTTGTCCCGCCAAATACAAGCTGAAACGATTAAGGCAACATTGGAAAATCAGTATCAGAAATGGGAGCAAGCGGCACAAGCACTGGCGTCTTGGATTACCGCTGTGGCCAATCAAGTCCGGGATGATGCAGAGGGATGGAAATTCATGGTTGCCCAAATGCAAGGACGTGCCAGCTTGACCGCCAAAGACAACCTCAAAATTCTCAATAATCCCGAGTCACTCAATGACAGAAACCCTTTTTTGAAAAACGTGCAGCCCTTGCTATTGGATGCTGTCTTGCTGTTTGCAGAAATCAAAACGCAGGGTCAACACCTGAGCCGATGTATTGGCGCTGCGCAGTCCGTGATACAAAATGCCGAGAAAAGTGATGAGTTGAAGTTTGATTTGGCCTACAAACAATTCTGTCAGTTGCTGGCGACTGAACGTGTATATACAGCCAAAGACAGTCCTGAAACCCTTCTGTTTGAGCTGGAAAACAGTCTCTTCATTCGTGACAAACAAGCGGCGATGTCGCAACTGATTCTCACCCACAACAAAATTTTGGGACAAATGAATATGGGTGAAGGCAAGTCCTCGGTTGTCATGATGCTGATTTTGATTGGCTTGGCCAAAAAAGGAAAGCTCACCCGTGTTATTGTGCCAGAGCCATTGATGGCCGACATGGAGAGACTCATCAAAACCCGCATGGGTTCAGCCTTTGAAACATTGGTCTATGTTTTCCCATTTCACCGCAATGTGATTGATCGTATTGAAATCCCCGAAATGCATAGCCTCTACAAACAGGTGAAACATTGCAAGGATAATCATCACATCATACTGATGACGCCTGATCATGCCTTGTCTTTGCGGTTGACGCTGGAAGAAGCCCTCATCCAAAAAAAGGCCAGCGCCAATCCGTCTCAGCGGTTGGAAACATTGATCGAGGTATTGCGCAAAATAGCCACCATGATTGATGTCGATATCATCGATGAAGCAGATTCTGTTTTGTCGTTGGTTACAGAAATTAATTATACGTTGGGAACCCGTGTGCCTATTGATGGGTCCCCTATTCGGCAACAGGTGGCCATTCGTTTTTTTCAAGAACTTCTCTTTAATCCTGAGATAAATGGGATGATATCTGCTTCTTCAGGGTTTATACGTCGGGACGTTGGCGGGGCATCACAGCTCATTTCCCAGAGCGAGGATGCGTACACCCAACCCATTCGTCGCGCCGTATTGGGGAACCTTGTGACTGCGTATTTTCCAGAGCATAGCGCAGAGGAAAGATCGCGTTATTTGAATTTTGTCATTTCTGAAACGGAGAACCTCGAGACACGGATAGCCTCCGAAAGCGATGCAGAGAGACTCACGGAAAATGAGAAAAATAGCCTACGGGTGTTGCGCTGTTGGGGACGTACGGATGTCGTTGGCTACGTGTTGGGACAACGGTATCGGGTTGATTATGGCCTTTTTGAAGGTACCGAATCTGATTATGCCAATCCGGCCATCGACCGTTATGCCGCGGTTCCCTATCGTGGCAAAGACATTCCCATTCCTACCTCTACATTTGAGCATCCCGATGTTCGAATTGGGTTTACGGTTTTGAGCTATTTTTATCATGGCCTCAATGAGCAGGCGTTAAAGCTCACATTGAAACACCTCAGCCAGTTTTACAAACGGGCGGCTACATTTGAACGCTGGACCCAGTCGACTGACAGTCCTATTCGCAATTGGACACAGTTGCATATCGACAATCCGAGACATATTCAAACACTGACCAAGGCCTTGTCCCATCATCCAGAAATTGTTGCGTATTACCTGA
>JAGYJO010000128.1 GCA_018402095.1 bacterium | reverse complement strand
GGCGGTGGCACCACCGAAGTCGCGGTCATCTCTTTGGGTGGTATCGTTGTCTCCAAATCCATTCGGGTGGCCGGTGACGAAATGGACGAAGCCATCATCGCCCATTGCCGTGAAAACTACAGACTCTTGATCGGTGAGCGTACCTCCGAAGAAATCAAAATCCGCTTGGGATCTGCGTTTGAACTCAAAGAAGAAACCTCCATGGACGTTCGCGGTCGGGACTTGGTGTCTGGTCTACCCAAGACATTCACGGTCACAAGCTCAGAGATCAGAGATTCTTTGCGGGAACCCATTCGGGTGATCGTGGATGGCATTCGTTCCACATTGGAAAAAACGCCCCCAGAATTGTCTTCTGACATCATGGATATGGGAATCACATTGGCCGGTGGTGGCGCCCTATTGCGTGGTCTGGACAAACACATCCAAAAAGAAACATCCATCAACGTGAAAATCGCTAAAAACCCCCTCGAATGCGTCGCATTGGGCACAGGGAAAGCCCTAGATGAAATCGAAGTTTTGAAAAAGGTTTTGATCACAGAATAATGGGCCGCGGTGTGGGACGCCCTCACACCGCACTCACTGTCAGATGCGATACCTCACAGACCTAGCCTTACCTGAGTTGTTGGCCCATTGCGCCAAAACAAACACCTCAGACATCCATTTTTCCAAACGCGCAGATGGTGGGGAAATTCGCTGTCGTATTCATGGCCAACTCACCGCCCCGGAAACCCTATCGCCAGGGACCTATGACCACCTCATCTCGATGATCAAGCTGCGTTCTGGGATGGACATCTCCGTCAATCATGTCCCTCAAGATGGCCGATTCACAGAATTTATCGTGGACCGCGAACAGGACTTTCGTGCCAGCACATTGCCCACACCTTTTGGGGAAGACGTGGTCATTCGTATTCTCCACTCCCGTGAACAGTTATCACAGATACAAGAGCTGGGGCTCCCGTCACAAGTATCCGACACGCTACTGACCATGCTCACCCAAAAATCCGGGTTATTGCTGGTCACAGGGCCCACGGGTTCTGGAAAAACAACGACACTCTACACATGCCTGCAACATCTGGCTGAAACTGGGGGTCGCATGGTGGTTTCAATCGAAGACCCTGTCGAAGCGGTTCTGCCAGGTGTCCGCCAAACCGCGATCAATACCAGCATCGGTTATGACGCGCCCCGCGCCCTCAAAGCGATTTTGCGCCAAGATCCGGATGTCATTTTGGTCGGCGAAATCCGAGATGCCGAAATGGCCAGACTCGCCTTGGAAGCCGCCTATACCGGTCACTTGGTCCTCAGCGCCCTACACACATCGGATATTGCAAGCTCCTTGCGGCGTATGCAAGGGTTTGGGGTAGATATGTTCCTACTCCAGCATGCGATCAAAGGGATTTTGTCCCAAAGACTCTGCCCGATACCCTGCCAGGATTGTGGCGGGCCCACATGTTCCCGCTGTCGGGGCACGCAGGTCATCGGACGCCAGATAGATGTCGAGACCTTCATGCCAGCAGATATAGCGTATTGGCAATCATTTGCAGACGGAAAACCTGTCGATCAATGGGGGGGGATCTATCTTCCGTTTGGCAACACCCCGACACCCATGGGGTGAGGCAACCCTACCAGGTCTCCAATCCGGTAATTCTACGAATGGTCTGGGCATCTAGGCCATTGGCTACCATTGCACGTGCCATGTCTCGTTTGCCACGTTCTTCGCCAATGGCAATCCCACGAACCAAACTTTCTTCTACCGCAGTATCCATGACATTCTTCAAATCACGGTAAATTTTGACACTGTTTTCATAGGCGACGCGTTCGACTGGGGTGAAAGCTGCGATTTCCGCGACTTCGAAGAGTTTTTTGAAGACCCTGTCTCGTAAGCGTGTGGGATAGTGTTCCAAATGGGGTAGATTTTTCAGTACATACAACCACTGATCAAAGCGGGTTTCCAGCTCTGCTTCAGTCTTACGAAATTTCGGCATTTCCAGGTAAACATACGTGAGCTTGTCGTAGAAGACACGCTGGGTTTCTACGTCTGTGAGTTTCACTTTATAGAGCATCTTGTCAGCTTCGGCCTTGTCTTCTTCAAAGATAAAATCAAGAATGCCGATGGTGTAAATGGCTTTAAGTTCAAAATTCCACTCGTCCCCACGCACAGCTTGCTGCTGAATCGGAAACGAGGAATAGTAGACGCTGCGATCTTTGAAATATTTTTGTTTGGCCTTTTGCATTTCGACGATGAATTTTTCACCACGGTCGTTTTCGCAGTAGATATCGAACACGGCACGACGTTCGGCGGCGGTGATGCCCAGTTGTTCGGGTGTCATGTAAGTGATGTTGGTAATGGTACCTTCTTCTTCGCGAAGGAGTTCGTTGAGAAAGTCGATGAGGAGGTCTTTGTTGAACTCTTCGCCAAAAATGCGCTTGAAGCCAAAGTCTGTAAATGGATTGATGTATTTTGACATGATGTCTTTTTTATATCAGATGAAGCACTATTTGGGTATGTTCACGATAGCTATTATGAAGAAAGGTCAGCAAGAGAGCTAATCCTCTCCCGCAATCAAAACCGGCACGACCACATCTGCAGACTGCCAAAGCTTCAAGTAGGGATAGGGAGAGACTTCCCCACGGCGGGTGGCCCAATCTTCAGGCGTCGTCGGACGCGACATCCCAAAATGCACATGCGGCGGGGTCACCCGTGCATTGCCAGTATCCCCTGTGTATCCCAACGTCTGACCCGCGACAACCCGAGCACCAACCACTATACCCGCAGCAATAGCCGACAAATGTGATCCGTAGTAGCGAATCCCATCATCCCCAATCATGGCCACAGACAAGCCCCCTCGACTCTCGGGATCGTTCACCGATTGGACCCAAGTATCTTCAACGCTCACATGATCAACCACGCCATCGACGACCGCGCGAAACAAACTACCCGACGGACAAAAAATATCCGTCGCAGGGTAATCATGGTGAGCCGCCCCGTAGCTAATATTTCCCGTGGACTGCACGGGAAAGACATAGCGACGCATCGTGATGGATGTCGCGGCCTCCAGAGTGATGGTACCCAGAGCCACAAAACAAAGCATTCTCAAAAGCCACATCTGTTTTTTTTTCATCATTCGCCTATTCTGACATTCCCACACACAACACATCAAGAAATTTCCCTGAAATTTTTTCTAAAAAGTTTCGATAACTACTTGAGCAGCAATGCTCACACCGCAGGGACTGAGTGGTAGCCAGAGTTTACCCCCTTAGCTCAGCTATCATCAGCCCCAGACAAAACCCGCTAAATAGCGGGTTTTGTTGTTTTAGACCCTCCATTAAACATAGCGACAACAATACGCAATAGCGACACCATCGCACCCGCAGCCAGCACAATCGCCGCGCCGGTAGGCCAATCCAAAAAGATGGACATCAACAAACCCAGTGCGCTAAAAAGCATGCCAAAGACCAAGGCAAACAGCCAACGGTAAAACGGTCGCTGAATACCCCACCACAACGCCGCCACAGCGGGAACAATGAGAAAAACAAAAACCAAGAGCACGCCAGCCACCTTCACCGACGACGTCACCACCCACCCAAAAAAAACATAGAAAACAAAGTCATGCCAACGCGACCCCTGAGGCAAATGAGACAACACAAAACGCCGCAACCCCGCATAGATGGCAATCAACGCACCGTAGTAAATCGCAAGAGAGCCCACGTCTGATAATGAAACAAAGAGAATATTTCCCACCAACATATCGGTCAAATGATGCGCCTCCGCCGGTGAGCTACGAATGGCAATGACAACACCCGCAACGGCCATGACATAGACCAACCCAATAACAACCTCTTGAGAAACCCCTCTGTACTTTTCAGGTATGAAGGTAAAAAACATCGCCCCAATCGTGGTCATGACCATCGCTGTCACCGTCATCCCAGCGCCTTCGGGAGAGAGCCCAAAGGCCAGTCCCAAGGTGGCCCCAAATGCCGCCAACTGTGCCAGTGCCAAATCCAAAAAAATGATATTTCGCGCAATCACACGAAACCCCAACAAGGCATGAACACAAGACAACACCACACAGACCAAAAAAGGCGCCAGGATCCATATCATTTTCGAGAAGCCTCCGACAACACACGGACATTGTAATCAAACAATTCAAAATAATCAGAGATGTCAGAAAACCCACCAATAGACGGCGATAATAGCGCAACTTTCGCACCCGTAGTCGCAGACAAGCGTGTCGCTTCTTTTTTCGGAGAATAGTTTTCCACCATGATCACACGCGTCCCAGCAGACTGCATACGACGCTCCAAAGCCATC
>JAGYJO010000127.1 GCA_018402095.1 bacterium | reverse complement strand
GGTATTTAGTGATTAAACACCGCCTCATGGACATCTCCGTCGTCATCTCCCGAGCCACAGCCTGGGTCATCGCGACATCTCTCTATCTTGGCGCCTACTTGTCTGGTATCTATGGCTATCGGCATTTCTTCGGGGAGTCGGATCTGGCTTTTATTGGGATTAGTGTGGTCTTTGGGGTGCTGCTCGCGAATAGCTTTCAGCGGGTGAGACTCTGGATACAGACCACCACAGACAAGGCCTTTCTGCGTGCGCGCTATCCGTATACCAAGGGGATACAGTTTTACAGTGAAGCGTTTTCTCGGTGTACCGATATTGAGGCATTCTATCATCTTTGCCAGACCACCTTTTCCGAGGACTTTGAAATCCGGCATGCTCGGGTTTATATGCCCCAGGGCTATATGGAACAACAAGACTTTGAGCCCTCTCTCTTTGCCACTGATGAGGGTGTTGTGTCTTTTGATAGCCACCTTTATCTGGCGGCTCAGGAGACGTCGGTTCTCCTTCGTAGTGATGCGTCTTCCGAAGTGGCGGCCGAGATGCTTGCCTTGGATGCTGATGCGGTCTTTGTTGGTACTGACAATGGCCGTGTTGTTGCATTGGTGGCGCTTGGCAAAAAACTCTCTGAAGACGCTTATACTGATGATGACGCGGATTTCCTCTCTGTATTGGCGGTGCAAATGGGCGTGGTGGTGACCCGTCTGCGGCAGTCTCGGCAGCTCACCGAGTTGGCGGTTGCGCAGCGTATTCAAACGGAACTCTTGCCCGATGATGTCTCTGTGCCTGGGCTGGATGTGGCCGCATGTATGATCTCTGCATCGGAAATGGGTGGGGATTTTTATGATGTACAGCGCTTTCCTGAGGCGAATTGGTTGATTCTCGGCGATGTGACAGGTCATGGTGTTGCCTCTGCGATGGTGACCTTTATGGCGCAGAGTATGCTTGCGACGATGCTGCAGCAATCACCAACACAATCGCCAGATCTGCTGCTTTGGCAACTGAACACGGTGTTATCCGAAAACATGACCCGCCTGGAACATGTTTTACCTATTGCGATGACGGTGTTGTCGACATCGGATGGCCGGGTGTTTCGGTATGCTGGGTATCACGACAATCTCATCGTGGTGCGAGCAAAGACGCGTGAAGTGGTCTTGTTGCCTGTAGACCAAGCGCCTTTTTCTTTGGGGATGGGGGCCTTTCCTCAGGATATGTACGCTGTGGCTGAGCTGACCTTGGCTGCGGGGGATTTGCTCTTTGTAGCGACAGATGGCATCGTCGAGAGTGTCGAGTCTGGCGTGACGGAGGATGTCTTTGGCGAGGACCGTTTGCTTGAGATTTTGCAGGGTGTTGCGCATCAGAGTGCGGCAGAGATCAAGTCCGAAGTGTTGATGCAGCTCGAGAAATTTCGTGGCAAAACCTACTTGGATGATGTGACGTTTTTGGTGGTGAAGGTGGTTTAGAGGGCTTTTAGCGCCTACCAGGTATCCAGTCCTGTAATTCCACGAATCGTATCCGCATCTATGCCTTTGGCTTCCATAGCACGGGCGATTTCAATTTTGCCTTCGAATTTGCCTTTCGCAATGCCGCGTTTTTCGCCTATTGCAATGCCCTTTACCAAACTCTCCTCCACGGCCGTATCCATGACATTTTTTAAATCACGGTAGACCTTCACGCTCTCTTCGTAGGCAACACGCTCAACAGGTGTAAATGCCGCAATTTCAGCGACCTCGAAAAGTTTTTTGAACACCCTGTCTCGTAAACGGGCGGGATACTGTTCCAAATGTGGTAAATTTTTGAGCACATAAAGCCATTGGTCAAAACGTGTTTCGAGTTCGGTTTCTGTTTTGCTGAACTTTGGCATTTCCAGGTAGACATAGGTGAGTTTGTCATAGAAGACACGTTGGGTTTCGATGTCCGTGAGTTTGATCTTATACAACATTTTGTCTACATCCGCTTTGTCTTCTTCGAAGATGAAGTCCAAAATGCCGATGGTGTAGATGGCCTTGAGCTCAAAATTCCATTCCTCGCCCTTGAGGGCTTGTTGTTGAATGGGGAAAGACGAATAATAGACACTGCGGTCTTTGAAATATTTTTGCTTGGCCTTTTGCATTTCGACGATAAATTTCTCACCGCGTTCGTTTTCGCAATAGATATCGAATACTGCCCGGCGCTCAAATGCGGTGATGCCGAGCTGCTCGGGGGTCATATATGTGATATTGGTGATAGTACCTTCTTCTTCTCTCAATAGCTCGTTGAGGAAATCGATGAGGAGATCTTTGTTGAATTCTTCGCCAAAAATGCGTTTGAATCCAAAGTCGGTGAAGGGGTTGATGTATTTTGACATAATGACTTTTTATATCAGATGTGGGGGGATTTGGGTATAGGGTTACCCAAACAACAAACGCCCAATTTCTTCGACGTTGATCTTGTTGTCTGCAACGGTGTCTATGTCGACGATCTGCGCAAGAAGTTCTTTTTTCTCGTTTTGCATGTCTTGGATCTTGGACTCAATAGTCCCTTCGGCGATGAGTTTGTAGACCATGACGGGGTTTTCTTGTCCGATACGGTGCACACGGTCTGTGGCTTGCGCTTCGACGGCAGGGTTCCACCATGGATCCAGGTGAAAGACATACTCTGCTGCGGTCAGGTTGATCCCTACACCACCCGCTTTGAGGGAGATGAAAAAGACGGATGGTGTCTCATCGGTCTGAAAACGCTCTACGGACTCTTGGCGGACTTTGGCAGGGGTGCTTCCGTCAATACGTTCATACGCAACGCCGGATGCTTTGGCCCAGTTTTCCATGACATCCAACATTTTGGTGAACTGGGAAAATACTACGGCTTTGTGTCCTTCTTGGGTCACTTCCAATAGCTTGTCCGTCATGACGTCATATTTCGCGGAAGGAAAATCAGGGCGTCCCAAAGACTCGATAATGCCAGGGTGCAAACAAATTTGGCGCAATTTGAGTAGGGTTGTGAGCAAGTGTTGGGCTTTTGCAAAACCAGCCAGCCCTGTTTTGCCTTGTGCTGCTTTGAGTACAGATTGGTAGAGCGATGTTTGTTCGGGGGTGAGTGGGCATGAAAGTGTGATTTCTGTTTTGGCCGGTAGAGAAGTGAGTACTTCTCGTTTTTCACGACGCAAGACAAAGGGTTTCACCCGTTGACGAAGATTGTCCATGGATTCACCACTCACACAAGAATCAAACTCTCTTTGGGTGCCCAGATACCCCGGCATTGCGACGTCGAACAGATTCCAAAGGTCGCGCAGGTGGTTTTCGATGGGGGTGCCTGTCATACAAATGCGGAAGTCGGCTTTAATGCCTTTAATGGCTTGTGAAATTTGTGTTTTGGGGTTTTTGAGCGCTTGGGCTTCATCAAAGAAAGCGGCGGTGAAATGACATTTTGAAAACAACTCGAAGTCATTTTTGAGAACGCCGTAAGTGGTGATGATAACGTCTGATTTCTCAAAGGCACGTTTGCTTTGTTCGCGGTCACTACCGGTATGTACCATGACTTTGGCTGTAGGCCAAAAACGGGACAATTCGCTTTGCCAATTGTAAATAACCGTGGTGGGCCCAACGACCAAAATCGGGTCATGTGGTTGCTGGAACCGGGTACATACAGCAATCGTTTGGACGGTTTTTCCCAAGCCCATATCGTCGGCCAATATGCCACCTAGGCCGGCTTCACAGAGAAAGTTCATCCAGTTGACGCCATGTTGTTGGTAGGTGCGTAGGGTTCCTACAAAGGTTTCTCCCGGAGGTGCGTCTTGGCTGCCACCCAGTTCGTGGAATCGTTTGATCCATTTGGCGCTGGCATCATCGCCACCTTCGATTTGGTACTGTTGGATTAATGGGAGAATATCCGCGCGTTGAAAGCCTTGTTTGGCAGAAAATGCACGTAATGAGGCCAGATGCTTCAATGCGCCCAATGAATTGTCTGAAACGCGCACAAACCCTTGTTTTGTTTTGAGGTACCCATGCTGGGTGACCAATACCGCGGCCATTTCAGAAAAGGAGAAAGACTCGCCCATGACCTGACAATTGGGGTCGAAGTGAAACCAATCATTGTCATGGTTGACCTGAAAGGTCAGATCCACAACGCTGTCGATGACACGGATATCAGGGACATCTTGGTGTAGGACTTCCCATCCACGCTCTTTGAGAACAGGGACGATTTGGTCCAAAAATTTGGCCTGATCTCCAGGACTTTCTAGCAGAAAGGGGAGTTCGTTTTCCAGAAATAATTCAATTAAATCTTGTTGGTAAATTTGTTCTAATTCAAAAATACGTTTGAATCGTTTGGTGCGGCGTCTG
>JAGYJO010000126.1 GCA_018402095.1 bacterium | reverse complement strand
CGCAGCCGAAGTGTCGCCCCCTGCACCCCCGTCTAGGAAGTGATTACACAGTTTGGCACCAAAGATCTAGCCGAAAAAATTAACTACAATAGAAAGTAGACCTTACAACACGCGAATTTCTGAAGAACCGAAGACACCCGAACCCGGCTTACAGGCAAAGAAACTTGGCTATATCTTGAAGCGAATCCAATTTTGTCTCCAAGTCAATCAAACGCGCTTCAGCTCGACAAAGCTTCACTTCAGCCGCTTCACGCAGCTCTTTTTCAGAAGCTAACTGCCGCATCATTGCTGATAATTCAGAATTTTTTGTCTCAAGATTTCTTACCAAAGCAGTCAATTTATCCGTCATACAAACAACACCAGACTCCAAACCGAAACGGTAATTAAGCGCCTCTTGAATAATACAATCTGAATCCAAATCCAACTGCTTCGCACGAACATTAGGACTGCCACTCTCAAGAGAATCACATTCAAGCCCTAACGACTCACAAATAGCCCGCATACCTGGCGTAAGACTACCCATCGGACTGGATACGCGCCCCCCCTCAGTCGCTGACACCGCAGGCGTCCCCACGGTAACATCACGATCGAAATCTCGTAACTTATCCGAAACCGCAGTCAACAAACTCAAAACACGCGGGTCGCCAGTCATTTCAGGCACGACAGCCAGCCGCTTATACGAAAAAAGCATAAAAACTCCTTACAAAAAAACGCGTACGCCTAATACAAAACAACACACACTACAGGTACGCCACTGTGCCGTGGCGTGTTTTTCACCAAAAGCTCAACCCACCAAAAAAACACCCACAAAACCCGCCAAATCCCCAGAACCATCCAAAGAGAAATCCTCCATGATACTCGGGTAAAAAAGTTGAAATGATTTCAAGGGCTCACCCGCCATGTCCAATCGCACAGACAACGGCGCATGCAACCAGGCCTCCGACGTCAGCTGAATCGCGGTGTAATAATCCAAAGCGTCCAGCACATAACGGCTCAAATATTCCCCGTCAGCAAAAGGCAACAAGCCATTGTTCACAAAGCCCAAATACACCGGACCATCTTTGGGAAACAACGCCGACCCCAAATACACCTTCACAAAATGATACAACGGAACATTGTGATCCAAGGGTCCATGCTCCGCTGGACGCTGTAAGGACACCAACTGCGCCGCAGAAATATGGTTCACAATCCCGTCCCCGTGCACGATCAAGTACGCGATGGCATCCCCCAAATGAACAGGCTGAACCCGCAACCTAGACATCGGCAGCAAAGCGATTGAGGGCATACTCAATATTAAACAAAAGCAAGGCACGCCCCTCCGATGTCATATCGGCCGTACCAAACCAAAACCCCGTCAAATAAGTCTGAAAAGAACGGTAAAGCGAATATCTCTCTGCAGTCGTTTTCGCAGATGCCAACGCATCCGAAAAAGAAACGGCCTTCACAGCAACGTCTCCCACCAGCCACCCCAAAGACACACTTTCGGCCACCAGTGTTCGCATATAACGGGAAAACGCAAGCTCATCCATCGCCAAAGAACCCACCACAGGACCCACCGTTTTACCAGACATATAGTCATTGATAGGTGCTGACACAAAGGCCCCAGAAGACACCCGCAACAACCACCCATTCCCACGGGAAAAAGCCGATACAACACCTGGCAAATACGTGCTTTCCAAAGCCAAACCAGACACCGATTCGCCTGGAAAAAGGCCTGGTTCAGAAACAGGAATTTGGACCTGTCGGCTATCCAAAGAAAGGGCAACCAAGCGGGTCACGGGCCCTTCTTTGGACTGCAGATACCAACCAATCGCATTGCCATAGGGATTACGCGCCCCCATCGTCTTCGCCAACGGCGTCCTGACATGGATGTGGGAATCGGTCGATTGCTCCACCGCAAACAGCCGTAATGACCGCAAACTGCCCGCCCCATTTGTGACCACGTATGAATAACGAAAACCGGTCTCTAGCTTCGTCACCGTGGCCCTCACACTGGGCATAACCTGAAAACCAGGCTGCATCACATAGCCTTCAAAAATTTCCATATCAACAGCAGACAACAACAAGTCAGGCGGTAGGTACGACTGCCAAGCCACAGGAAATGACTCAGACGGAAACAACCCTCTTTGAGACAGTGGTGATGCGTCTACCCGAAGCGCAAAACACAGCACTATCAACAAAAAAAGACAGCGCCACAGCCTCGTCACGACACCAATCCGCAAGTCTCCATCACGTACGCCATAATACGACGCGTCACGGCCCCATCAGGCGAAAAGGCATGTGTATCGACCTGCCGAACAGGCACAACCGTACGGGTAGAAGAGGTCAAAAAGACTTCTTGAAACCCAGCGATATCAGAAATCAAAATAGGCGCCTCACAAATAGGAATCCCTAGAGACGCGGCAACAGACAACACCACCGCACGTGTAATACCTTTCAATACACGACCATCCAAAGGTGGCGTATAGAGAACCCCATCACGGACACAAAACAAGTTAAAGGTAGACCCTTCCAATATGTGACCCGTATCTGGAGACACAAACAACGGCATATCCGCGCCCTGCTCTTTCACCACCGTCTGATGCGCAATCACACCGCCGAGATAAAACATCAATTTTACTTCAGGATACGGACGCTGGTGTGAAAACGTGGCCAAATGAACACCCTCGTCGTACCACGTTTTAGCCGGTGTTTTGAGTGGCAACACCCAAATCAAGAGATTGGCCATCCCAGAAGGTGCCGTTCCATTGCTTTCTGCGAGCCCACCGGTATAAATGACTTCCAACAACAAATCGCCAGTACCAGCATTTTTTGCAACCGCCTCATCCATCAAGGACGCAAGCTCTTCCGGGGTATGTGGCAATTCCATATAGATGGATTTTGCCGAATCAAACAGTCTATCCACGTGTGCCTGTTTCTGAAAGATAACGCCATTCACCGTACGACACGCTGTAAATACACGATATCCACGAATCAAACCGACAGGATCTTCCCGAAAAGAAGGACCAAAAGTCTCAGAAGAGACCCATTCATTTTTAGCATAAGATAACAGCATTAGTTTTCCTCCAAAGACAACTCCGCCTGCAACATATCTGACAATCTTTTTTCAGGGCGCCCCACCCAATTTCGCTTATGAAAAGCGTATCCCGCAATCAAAGGGAAGGCTATCGTGGCTTCGGAATATACCATTTGCTCATACACCGTATCCACTTTTCCCCAAGAGCAGGCTTCCTTGAGTGTGGACCCCGACAAGCCGCCATCTCGCTCATCTGCCACTGTGATTTGCACCGCATACTTGTGCATCGACACATCTTTTTCCAAAATTTCCGCAGCCACCACAATGTCTTGCACAAAGTTCTTGGGAACCCCACCACCGATCATGAACAGCCCAGAGTCAGGGTGTGCAATTTTGAGCTTGGTAATTTCCAGAAAATCAGCGGCCGAATCAATCGTGACTTTGGGGCCTTTGGTATGAAACTGATGATGAACCAACCCAAATCCAGCCGAGCAATCTGAAAAAGCCGGCACAAAAATCGGAACCCCTTTTTTGAAACACTGATACACAATGGAGTTTTCACGAAACGGCGCATATTCATCCCGCTCACTCAAAAAACGGCCCATTTCGTGGATAAACTCACGAGAGGAGTGCGGACGACGCGGTAACATGTTACAAATCTTGGCAATGGTATCGTCACAGATACGCAAATCTTCTTCATCGATATAGGTATCATAAATACGGTCTATCATCAGATCCCGCATTTCGTGGTCATTCACATAGGGCGAGCCTTGATAATGAAAAAAGCCCAACGCCTCAAAAAAATCCTGATCCACGATATTCGCACCCGTAGAGACTATTGCATCGATCATATTGTGCCTAAGCAATGTCGTAACAACGGACTTCATACCGGAGCTCACGATAGAGCCTGCAAGCGTCAAATAAATCACGCAGTCTTTGTCTGCCTGCATACGGTCCAGGATCTGTGCCGCACGATGCAGGTTACGCGCTTGAAAAGCTGTCTTACCCATACCATCTACGAGAGATACCACATCATTTTCTTCGATGTTGAGGTGTACCACTTTTGATTTTAAATAATCCCGCTTTTTCGCATAATCAATGCTCATTATTGTCTCCATGTAAGGGTATGTCGATGATACTGCGTAGACTATACAAACGAGACTATCAGGCCGCAACTATTTATATTATCGCTAGCGCATTCTTGATAGACCGCGCTAGCGACAAAGAGACTGGGTCGACAAAGACCTGTCTTGCAGAAAATCAAAACCAACGACAAGATAAACACTATACCCGTTCCAAAA
>JAGYJO010000125.1 GCA_018402095.1 bacterium | reverse complement strand
GTCCCATCGTGAACTTTGAATCGACGATGCGGCTTCACCAGTACGCCATCGGCTATGAGTGCCGCGAGAATTTTCTCGGATTTCGCATCATCAATCCCCGTCGACTTGAGACGGGCGGGGTCTATACTCCGAGAGCCATTTGCCCCATGAATCGCCGCAATATGCGTACTATAAATACGGATTCTTTCTTCGACTTGTCGGCTATACAAATCGGTATCCCCACCACGCCCGTCTTTGCGGCGCATTTCTGCCACGTTGATCAAGACTGGTGGCAAGTTGGAAAGCGTCGTGACACGCCGTTGAAACAAAAATTCCGCTCTCGTGAAACAACGCCTCGCCTGCTTAATGTCGTTGGGTGTTTTTTTACGATCCCGAGATTGGTTCAAAATAGACGCGGCTTTGTAATAATAGGCTACCTCCGCAAATTGAGAATCAGACCGAATGGCTTGGTCAAAATACCCCATAGCCAAGGCCGACTCAGCGGCATTGTCCAGACTTTCACAATGCTTTCCCGCCTGCGCCAACAAAAGAGGGTCGCAAATATGGGCTTTGGGGTCCGTTCCTTTGCCTTGCAAAATCCGGATATGCGCCCCCAAGTGTGCATGGATAGCCGCCTCATCTTCTGGCGTTTTTAGTTCCTTAATGGCCTTGGACTGTCGGTCTAGCCAAAACGCCCAATCAATCAATATGTTTTCAGTCGCCAGGCGCTTGATCTCAGGGTCCTTACTGTCCAAATTTGCGATGATAGGCAACATGGCATCCCCCATGCGCGCCAACAATTCTTCCTCAAAAAAAGTACGCCGCATCTCCATCTGTTTGAGACCATCGAGCCTTTTTTTCTCCAAGTTATCCCGGTCAAACTGATACTTTTCCAGCAGTTCGATATCGTCTAAATCTTGAAAGTACGGTTCTTTTTGCTGCACCAAGGACTCTGTGGCCATGACAATAAATTGCCCACTCCCATGTTGCCCTTTTCGCGCGGCACGACCAAAGGCCTGCCTTTCAATTCTAAGGTTATGGGGAACGTAGGTCATGATGACATGCAAACCGCCCTGACCAGACATGTCATCTGGCACATCGATATCGGTACCACGCCCAGCCAGGTTGGTCGAAATATAAATAGTGCCCGCCTGCACATCCGTACCCAAGCTCTCTGAAGAGCGCTTGTAGGAAATTACTTTTCGTTTTGCCTGCAATTCAAGACACTTGGCCTCCACCGCATTGGCAATGTCTATGTTGTCATTAATAATCAAAACCGCCCGCGTCTCAGACGCCTCGATAGCCGCATTTGCAGTAGCAGTAAGCCACTCATCCCGGAGCTCCGCCAGCAGCTGCGCGTCATCATGACAGGACGCACAAAGCGCGTCACTAAGGCGACACACAATAGGATCTACTTGCGTATACCGTTTGGCGCGAAACGTCGGCATATGCAAAATATCGACCCCATAGATATCCGCAAGCAGCTCTTTTTCTTGATAGGAGCCCAAGGTGCCACTCAGCCCATACAAACTGTCATTGGGGTATTTTTTAAAGAAATTAGCATTGGACATAAAAACAGACTTCAAGGACTCTGCTTTGAAATTTTTGAGATGCTTGAACTGCAAAAATTGATGAACCCCATCACTCCAATGCGTACTTTCTAACTCCACCCCAGTTTCTTTGTCCATAATGAGCACTTGCTCGGTGTCGCCGGTTTTGTCCATGACATAAAAATCATTGCTGGCGAGGAGCTGACTGGCCACATACGCACTTTTGATCCATGTCTCCAAACGGTAGGTAATAAAATCATCCTCGCCATCCACCAAGGCCTTAGGAATTGAAATCGTGCCGTTTTTGATCAGCCCTTCGATATAGGCTTTGACTGTTTGAATAGATTCCTCAGAACCATTACAGCAATCCGGCGCATTAACCCCACACCAAATATAGACATATAAGGGCTCCAAATGCTGCAAACTGGGGATGCATTGTGACAAATACAACATGTTTTGACTTTTATCCAAAAGCATACTGTCCACTTCATCGACAATCACCGATGCAAAGTCACGTGTCCCTCTAATGTTTTTGTCGTAAAACTTGTCCATCAAGAAGTCTCTTTGAAAAGACCCCACCTCGCCATAGAGTATGGGATTGGTATAGCTCTGAATCAGGGCACTTTCATCGCCGGAACAGTTGTGTGCGGACTCAAAGCCAAAGATCGCATATAGCGGCGCATTTTTTTCAGCATCCCGCTGTGCCAAAACCGTAGAACTGGTCACGATATCCACCGTTTTTCCCGACATCGCTTTCAGAATGGCCAGCATCGCGACAATCAACGTCTTCCCTTCGCCCGTCGCCACTTCCAACAAACGCCCTTTGTCTCCTTGCAAACTCAAGAGTACGGACAACATCTGCGCGTCTCTGGGACAATGCCCCGACACACACCGAACACCCTGCATCATCACCCCCACGATGTCGTAAAAAACAGTCTTGTCTGTCATCTGATCGTAAGGCACAGACAAACACGCTTGAAAGGCGGCTTTATGCTCGGCCACGTAGGCTTGCACCTGCTCTTTTGTTTTGTTTTTGTGCTTACTTTGTAGGCACTGCTTGATCTGCAGAACGTCTGATTGAACACAATCTATTGCGTCATCAGTGATGGCCACACCCTGGTTAAAAGGGTCCGTTTTGATTGTCTCAACCAATTCAGCCAGAGACCGATCTCGCGTCTGTGAGGGTTCCGGCATCAGATGCGATACCAGCGCTGACTCCCAGCATTCTGGAGATTCGGCATGTAAGACGTCAAAAAAAGATGCGGACACATGGTACTTCTCATCACAAATAGCCTGCAACACCGTGACAACCGGCTTCAAAAAATCCGTTTTATCCGAGGGCTCAGGACTTTTTCTCGCCAAAACCTGTAGCAACTGCTGTTCACAAAGGTCCCCAAATTTGTCTCTGACTTTATTCAAATATACAATGGTACGTCTCAAGAACGTATCGTCTTCAAACTGCGCCAATTTTTGAATCTGCAAAATTGTTTTGAGCTCATGCGGCCACTCTTTGAGATCCACAGACTTCAGATGCCGATAGACATAATCATTCCCTGAAACGGACTTCAGTTGGCCCAAAATAGCCAATAAGCTATCCCATGATGGCCGGTCTTTTTTCTCACAATGGGTTAAAAACTTATTAATCGCGTACAAACTGAGGGCATGCCCTTCCAAAAAGGCCACTTCCCCCAACGTGCCTTCTTGCTGCAAAAAGTCTCTAATGTCCGCTTCTTTTGCACGAAATTTTGCGGGAAATCCACGCCACTCTTTATCGAACGCCCCCGCACAAAGCCTGTTTTTTTCATCGATGATATTGGCATGTAGCAGTATATCGCGATACGCAGAAAAATCTGGCTCGGAACAAACCTCATTTGGAAATAGAATAGGATTTTCCGTCAGGTCTTGTTCCTGACAAAAACGAACAGCCAAAGACAAACACGCCACACAGTCCTCATCAGACGTGTTTGCTTTGAGTGCGGCAAACACAGATTGCCCATTATCTGGGGACAGTTTAAACGTATTATCCGCAGATCCGACAGTCGTCATCAGCGCTTCCCAAAAACCATTAGCCACCGCTGCATCTACAGCATCAGACTGCGACACCACCTGCAAAAACAGTTCTTTTGATATAGCGACAGGCCTCGCCGCCACCATATCCGTCAGTTTCGTTTTGTATGCGGTTATTGTCTCACAGGTCTTTTCGTCTGCAAAAATCAGACATCCCGCGTCATCATAAGTGGGGCATACGCGTGAAAGAGAGGTAGCGACAACTTCAGATAGCAGATTGTTTTTGTACAAAGCATCGAACAGCTCCTGCGACTCCGCTTTGCCAACGACACCCCTGAGATAGAACGTGTCTTTGGTGATGTGCTTATTCTCAAACGCCTCATTGCTGAGCGCGTACGTCGTTTTGAGCGTATTGAGCAACATTTCCACCGACATACAATAGAGCCAGTCAAACGCCGAGGCGTCATTGAGGATGCGCCGCAGTGTAGGTTCCGACACCTTGTGCAAGTCGATGATCACCTGAACGACCTCCATCCGCTTGTCCATGAAATCCGAAATTTGTTCCACATCCGCACCCAGCAGGGCCTTGCTTGTTTTGTCGATGATGACCCCGATTAAGTCCACAGAAAAGCCGCTGGTCTTTAACAGCTGAGCCTGCAAAAACACCACGTCGAAAATAGTTTCTTGCACCCAAAAAGGCGATGCTGGACCCGCGTCCACATCTGGCATCTCATGTGCCGCCCCCCCCATACCGCCGAAAATACGGTCGGTAGAGGACATGGCCGTTGCTGCGATAACTTTAAAAAATCCCATAGCCCTAGTTTTCTTTAACTATTT
>JAGYJO010000124.1 GCA_018402095.1 bacterium | reverse complement strand
ACGGCGGGTTTCTTTGCCGATAATGGACTGAAAATCACGCACCATCGTCGGATACGGATGAGGTCCCACCACAGAGCCTATAATGTAAAAAGTATCTTCCACATTAACGAGCCAGTCGCGAATGGCTTCTGTTGTCGCATCTTTCAACGTCCTAGATCCCGTTGTCACAGGAACAATAGTCGCACCCAAAAGCTGCATACGGTACACATTGGGGGCCTGACGGGCCATGTCCTCTTCGCCCATATAAACCACACAAGGCAATCCCATTAACGCACAAGCAGTCGCAGTCGCAACACCATGCTGACCAGCCCCTGTTTCTGCGATAATCCGTTTCTTGCTCATAGATCGGGCGACCAAAATCTGCCCTAAAGTATTGTTGATCTTATGCGCACCTGTATGGTTCAGATCTTCACGCTTCAAAAACACTTGAGTACCCGTTTCATCCGAAAGACGCTTTGCAAAGTACAAAGGTGTCGGACGACCCACATAGTCCTTCAGAAGAGCCGCCAGCTCTTTCTGAAAATCAGGCCTACGTCGAATTTCAACGTAGGCCGTCTCCAAAGACTCTAAGGCTGAATAGAGGGTATCTGGAACATAACGTCCACCATATTCACCAAAGGTCGCTTTCATCGTTTATTCAGAAACAGCTGCTTCTGGATTAGCGATATCTTTTGCTTCAATAGCTTTCAAGCTCAATCCAATACGTTGTTCTTCTGGAACAAGTTTGATGATCTTCGCTTTAACCTTGTCACCCACTTTGACAACGTCTTCAACGCGCTCAATGTGATTGTGTGCCAATTCAGAAATGTGAATCAAACCTTCAAGGTTGTTTTCCAAACGCATAAAGGAACCAAACGTTGCAATACGCGTGATTTCACCTTCAACAACTTGACCAACTTGGTAACGGTCAGCAACACGTACCCAAGGATCTTCCTCAAGCTGCTTCATACCCAAAGAAACACGCTTGGCTTCTTTGTCTACACCCAAAACAAATACACGAACTTCGTCGCCTACTTTAACCAGTTCTGATGCGTGAGACACACGAGACCATGACAACTCAGAAATATGAACAAGCCCTTCAACGCCACCGATATCAACAAAAACACCGAAGTCTTTAATGCTGGTAACGCGACCTTCTTTGACCTGACCTGATTCAAGAGATTCAAGTAATTTCTGAGCTTCTTCTCTGTTTAATTTCGCTTTGGAAATACGGTTAGAGAAAATAACTTTACGACGTTTGCGGTCAACTTGAACAACCACAACTTCAAGCTGCTGGTTCAAATACACACCCAAATCACCTTCGCCTTCTCTGGCGACTTGTGAGGCAGGAATAAACCCTTTGATGCCAGAGTAAGATACAACAAGTCCACCTTGTACAGCAGAGCTCACACGTACCAAAATGGTTTCTTTTGTTTTGGCCAATTTCGATAGACGACCCCAAGCCAATTCATATTCCGCACGTTTGCGAGAAAGAACGGTATACCCTTCTTTGCTCTCAAGCTTAACGATCATGACATTTACTTTATCACCAGGTGCCAAAACGGAAGATGGTGTTTCATCTGAATCAAAACTGAATTCAGAGTTGGCAATAAAACCATCAGACTTATAACTAATGTCTAGCAAAACACCAGCTTTTTCAATGCTACGAACACTTCCTTTAATGATATCGCCTTCTTGAAAATCAACAAGAATACGATCCATTACATCTGCAAATTGAGAATCTTTATCTGAAGATTCTTCAAAAGCCATTAAGCTTCTTTCAAATTCAGACATTTCTCCTATTTTGGTTGCTGCGAAGTTAGAGGAAGCCTCTTTATTTTCAGGCGAAACAGCCGACAAATTCTCTGCCGACTCTTTATGCTCTCCTATGCGTGTACCTTCAGACATCCCAAACGCCTCCTAAACGACAATATATCAACGTGTTAATGAAATGGGATTTCCTCAAAAAACGAGGGTTACCCATCACGGTTAATGTGAACACACATCATACACGAGATGAACTTCTTTTAAAAGGCCAAAAGCAATCCCCTAATTTAAAAGAAGTTCATATGAGTGCACGAGAAATATACAGCCATTCGTGCTATCTCGAAACTTAGATCAACCGCGCCTATCAAACCTGAGAACGTCAAGAACTGTTAAAGGCATTCCAGACAATGGTTGATGTGCCATTCTGGCCAAATCATAGACATGCTGACAGATCTCACCTCTGATTTCAGATTTGTCGGCATCACCCGCCATAGACTGCAACGCCTTAATCAACGGGTGGCTACTATTCAAAACCAATGTCTCATCGCCAAAAGGCAACCCAGCATTACCGGACTTCATAAAGACACTCATATCTTGCATACGCTTCATATATTCGTCTTGCACCAAGACCGCCGCCAAATCCTGTGATTTCAAAGATTCCACCTTCACCGTCATCTTGTCTTTTTTCAACATCTCTTTGAAATAGTCCCCCAAAGCATCACGCTCGGACTTATTGGTTTCAGGATCTACGACTTCGGATGACTCCGCCTCTGTATCCAAAAGATGGTCCATAACGGCAGCATCCACCGAAACATATTTCGTATCGCTATCTTTGGATTCCAAAAATTGTACAAAATGAGAGTCAATAGAAGATTTCAAATAAATGACTTCCAACCCTTGATCCTGACACATTTTGACATAAGCCGATTGGGTGTCTTTATTGGAACAGTACAATACTTTTTTCTGCAATTTTTCTTCGTTGCGAGAAAGGTATTCAGGAATCGTCGTTGAGCCCCCATTGGAAGAAGAAAACATCACGATATCTTTGACTTTGTCATAAAATTCATGATGCTGAATCATGCCATACTTGATAAACGGATGGATGTCTTCCCAATACGTTTCGAATTCAGAACGATTTTGGCGAAACAGTTCGTTCAAACGATCCGCTACTTTTTTCACAATATGCTTCGATATTTTTTGAACATACGGATCTTGTTGTAAAAAGCTTCGAGAGACGTTCAAGGGCAATTCAGGGCAATCAATCGCACCTTGTAATAAATTCAAAAACTCAGGCACAACCTCTTTTGCAGAATCCGACACAAAAACCTGCTGACAGTACATCTGAATCTGGCCCTTGTTCGCATCCAATTCATGCAGCAACTTTGGAAAGTACAAAATACCTTTCAAATTGAACGGATAATCCACATTCAAATGAATCCAAAACAAGGGATCTGAAAATTGCGTTGGAAACAACGTTTTATAAAACGCTTTGTATTCTTCATCCGTGACTTCAGAGGGGGCTTTGACCCACAAGGGATTTTGGTTATTCACAACCGTTTCGCCAACAGCAATTTCTACAGGCAAAAAGTTCGCATATTTGGTCACCAAACGCGTCACTTCGTCTTCTTTAAGATACGCCAAGCTATCCTCATTTAAGTGCAAAATAATGTCCGTACCGACATCCGAACGCTCCGATTCTGAAATCTCAAAATCCGTAGATCCTTCGCAACGCCATTTAACGGCTTTGGCACCCTCTTTGAAGGAAAGTGTATTAATTTCCACCAAATTGGCTACCATAAAGGCTGAGTAAAAACCCAACCCAAAATGACCAATGATTTGCTTGTCTTCTTTGTCTTCATATTTCTTCAGAAATTCTTCAGCACCCGAAAAAGCAATTTGATTGATATATTTTTCTATCTCATCCGCATCCATACCCAAGCCGTTATCGGAAATCGTAAGGGTTTTGGCCTCTTCGTTACAGGTAATTTGAATTTTAGGCGTCACCGTCAGTGTTTGGTTTTCGCGACGGGAAATGGTGTTTCTCTTATTGATCGCATCATAGGCATTGGAAACCAATTCACGTATAAAAATATCGTGGTCTGAATACAACCATTTTTTGATAATAGGCAAGATATTATCCGTATGGATACTAATTTGACCTTTTCTAGACTGGGTAGACTCAGTTTGCATCGTGGACCTCCATAGATTAGGGTGTTATTAAACAGCCTGGCACTCTAACATGGGGAGTGCTAAGTGGGCAATTTGGAAGACTTTTAGTGGTGAGATGTATCCCGAGTCTTGTCCTGCTGCACACTGAACATATGTGATGAAATCATCGCTGTAACCGCACCCAAAACACCGAACCCAGACAACATCAAAAAAATCGCAACCAAACGTCCCTCGGTCGTCATCGGATAAATATCCCCATAGCCAATGGTCGTCACCGTCACCATGGACCACCAAAAAGCATCAAAAAGATGCGTTACCTGTGGATTGGTTCCATGCTCAGAAATAAAAAAGAAAACAGAGCTCGAAAAGACCACCGTAAAAAGAACAATAATCACTGAAAACAATTGAAAGCCCAACGCATCCAAGCTACCACTCACAACTTTCAAGCGAGAAAAAACCCGCACCATTCTCAAAACCTGAATCAGTCTCAAAACCCGCACCACTCTAAACGCACGGAAAGAACGCACCACATGATCCGTCATCGGAATAGCGGACAAAA
>JAGYJO010000123.1 GCA_018402095.1 bacterium | reverse complement strand
TGAAGAGTCTGTTTTGGAAGTGCCTTATAGTTTTGAACAGTCAAAAGAAGAAACCTTTGTAGCATTGTCTGACAAATATTATTTTCTAAAGTTTTTGTACTTGTTTCGCTCTGCGTCGAGTACAGAGTTTAGTCAACGATTCCTTCTCATGAAGGGTGCTGTAGACAATGTTAAAAGTCTGTCCGATGAGCTTAATCTTGAGCTCAACAAACAGCGTCAAGGCAAGATCACGCAAGAGGTATCTGAAATTATCAGTACCTTTAAAGTATTACAGAAAACACGATGAGGGAGAGTAAAACCATGAGCCAGAATTTTGGTCGTGTTGTACAGGTTATTGGACCGGTTATTGATGCGGAGTTTCCGCCAGATGCTATTCCACGGGTTCGTACCCGTTTGGAAATCACGCAGGATTTAGGAAACGGTCAGCGTATTCATGTTGTTGCTGAATCTGCGATGCAGTTGGAAGGCAATATTGTTCGTTCTATCGCTGTTACTCCTACAGAAGGTATCAAGCGTGGAATGCCTGTTTTGGACACCAAAGAAACATTAACGGTTCCTGTTGGTGAAGGTACTCTAGGTCGTTTGTTTAATGTTTTGGGTGAGCCTTTGGACAAAAAAGGCGATCTTGAAAATGTTGAATATATGAGTGTTCGTAGAGATGCTCCGCCATTTGAAGTGATTCAGGTGGATAATGAAGTTTTTGAGACTGGTATCAAGGTTATTGACTTGGTTGCACCTTATGTTAAAGGTGGTAAAACGGGTCTTTTCGGTGGTGCTGGTGTAGGTAAGACCGTTATTATTATGGAGCTTATTCATAATATGGCGAAACACCATGGTGGTATTTCTGTTTTTGCAGGTGTTGGTGAACGTACCCGTGAAGGTAATGACCTTTGGATGGAAATGACGGAGTCCGGTGTTGTAGACAATACGGTTCTTTTGTTTGGTCAAATGGGTGAGTTGCCAGGTGCACGTCAGATCGCTGGTTTGGCTGCATTGACACAGGCTGAGTATTTCCGTGATGTCAAAGGACAAGACGTTTTGTTCTTTTTGGATAACATTTTCCGTTTTGTACAAGCTGGTTCTGAAGTATCTACGTTGTTGGGCCGTATGCCTTCTGCCGTAGGCTATCAGCCAACATTGAATGCTGAAGTTGGTCGTTTCCAAGAACGTATTGTTTCTACAAACAAATGCTTTATTACATCTATTCAGGCTGTTTATGTTCCTGCTGATGATATTACAGACCCTGGTACAGTTGCTATTTTTAGTCACTTGGATTGTTCGACTGTATTGTCTCGTAAAATTTCAGAAATCGGTATTTACCCTGCGGTAGATCCGTTGGCTTCAACGTCTCGTGTTATGGACCCTGCTTATGTTGGTGAACGTCATTACGGTATTACACAAAAGGTTTTAGAAGTTTTGCAGCGTTATAAAGAGTTGCAAGATATTATTTCTATCTTGGGTACCAGTGAATTGTCTGAAGAAGATAAACAGATTGTAAGCCGTGCACGTAAGGTTCAAATGTTTATGTCTCAACCTTTCTTTGTGGCTGAATTTTTCACGGGTATGCCTGGGCGTTATGTGAAATTGGAAGATACACTTACTGGTTTTTCTGAGATTTGCGAAGGGAAATATGACCATATTCCAGAGCAAGCCTTCTACATGAAGGGTGCTATGGATGAGGTTTTGGAAGCCTATGAAAAAACTAAAGCTTAATTTACAGCCTTTGGAGGGCAAGTCTGTTTCTATAGATGCAGACATGCTCTATATTCATGATGAAACGGCAACCATATGTGTTGTTCCTGATGCTGGCCGTCAGATGTCCCTCTTAAAGGGGGGACATTTGATTCCAGTGAGTGATGGCGCTGCGGGTGAACCGATTACTTATGGAGAAGCTTTTATGCGTTTTGATGCTGCGGTTTGTAGCATCAGCGTGTTTGGCTAAGTATGAAATACCTACTGGCCTTATGGGATATGGTGCATCATTTAGCCGCCCATATCGTATGGCTGGTAGCACATTATGAAGCATGGACTTATCTTGCTTTGGGTGTGATTGTTTTCTTGGAGAACGGGGTTGTTTTAACCCCGTTTCTTCCAGGAGATTCGCTTATTTTTGTGTGCGGCAGTTTGGCTGCAAAAGGTGCTATTCATCCAACATGGCTTATTATCACTTTGATTCTAGCCTCTAGTTTTGGTGCTTTTTTAAATTATGCTGTTGGGGTTTTTGCAAAGCCTTATCTTGAATCGGGAAAACTTTCGTTTATTCGTCCCGCTTATATAGAAAAAACCCAATTCTATTTTTCTAAATATGGGCAAATGACTATATTTGTAGCCAAGTTTTTACCGATTGTTAGAACTTTTGCACCTTTCTTGGCAGGTGTGTCCAAAATGCCCTTAATGGCTTTTGCGTTCTACAATCTCTTGGGGTCTCTGGTATGGACTTTCTTTTTTGTAGGTGCAGGGTTTTATTTTGGAAATATACCGATTATTAAAGATAATTTGCTTGTGGTTGCATTAACGATCGGATGTTTCTCTGTACTTCCCATTATCTGGAAGTTGTTTCGTGGTTCTAGAACGATCAACGCTTAAACCATCTTCTTCTCTAAGGAAATGTGATTGTGCTTATTAAACTGCTTACGTGGAATATCGGGTTCGCCGGTGGGATTTATGGTTTGGATGGTTGTGTAGGCACACGTAAGGATGTCATGGCTCGCTTATCGGGCATTGCCACTGTTCTGTCAGATGTATCTGCCGATGTGGTGTGTCTTCAAGAAATAGACCGTCATTCCAAAAGGTCTTTTTATAGGGATCAAGTGGCCTATTTGGCGACAAACGCTGGATATCCTTATCAGGCCTTTGTACAAACCTGGCGCGCCTCTTGGATTCCCTATCCTATAACATGGCGGATCGATCGTCAGTTTGGGCCGATGGATGCGGGGCAGGTGATTTTGTCACGGCATCCTATTTCCTGGCATGCACATATGACGCACCCGAAGCCGGCATCCCGTTCAGGATTATTTAAATATTTTTATTTGGATAGGGTTTCTCAAGTCGTGTCCCTAACACTTCCCAAAAAAGAAAAACTCTTTCTAGGACATGTTCATTTGGAAGCTTTTGATGTGGCGGCGAGGCTGTCTCAAGCGAAGGCATTGGGGACGCTTATAGCGGATTGGGGGGATTCGTTTCATCCGATGCTGCTATGTGGGGATTTTAATGCTATCCCACAACACCCATGTCAAACGTATTCGTTTTCGGATGAACCGTCTCTTTTTTATGGAAAAGATGGCACGATAGCGTCTTTTTTAGATCGGGGGCTTTGTTCTGCTGGGATGTCATCGAAAGCGATGGATTATCCGTCGTATGAACCCAACCGACAGCTCACACATGTGTTTCATAGCCAAACGCTAACGTTGGAATCGTATGACGTACTATCTACGGGTAGTCTTTCTGATCATTTGCCGGGTGTAGCGATCTACCGTTTGTGACGGTTTTTCCTGTGGTACTGTTAACGTTTTTTCTGGAGAAAAATAGACTCTGCATGTCATTGTGGCAAGCCTTCGCCCTGACTCGTTCCTTGTGGTAAGCTATTGCTCTGTATAGTGCGCCCAAAATGAATTGTCCGGTTTTTTATGTATGATGTATACACTACAAAACCAGACAATTCATTTTGGATCGGCTATAAATAGGATTTGTTGTGTAAGTAACGATACGCAATTATTAATAAAATTACGCAGCTAAAAAAATACATCTGTTATCACAAACCGAGGAGGGTTTATGTCCAAGTTGATGTTATCTGTTTCTGGAATGCGCGGTGTTGTAGGGGATACGTTAGATCCCTTGCTTGTTGTGAAAATGGGAAACGCTTTTGGTAGATGGGCAGCCAATGGTACGGTTGTTGTGGGCGGTGATACCCGTCCTTCGCACGCCATGGTCAAATCCGCTGTTATTGCAGGTTTAACCAGTGCTGGAGCCTCTGTGATTGATATTGGTATTGTTCCTACGCCTACGGTTCAGCAGGCTGTTCGTTTTCATGGTGCTGCCGGGGGTGTTGTTGTGACAGCTTCTCATAATCCTGAGCAATGGAATGGTATTAAATTGATGAATGCATCGGGTTCTTTTTTGGAGCCTGATGAATATGATGCTGTTATGTCCGCGTATGCGGAGGAAGCGTTACTCGCGCAACCTTGGGATCACGTTGGGTCTGTGACGTTGGATTCCTCCGCTATTTCCAGACATGTTGATGTGATTCTGTCTGCGTTAGATTGTGGTAAATTGCCAGAATCGAAATTGCGGGTTTTGATTGATGTAAATCATGGTGCTGCTGCGGTTGCGGATCCTATTCTTTTTCAGAAATTAGGTGTTTCTGTTGATTTTTTAGAGTCTGAACCAGATGGCCGCTTTGCCCATGAGCCAGAGCCTCTTGAAAAAAACCTATCTGTGCTTTGTGAGGCTATGCGCAGTGGTAACTATGATATTGGGTTTGCGCAAGATCCAGATGCGGATCGT
>JAGYJO010000122.1 GCA_018402095.1 bacterium | reverse complement strand
GAAACCCCGTGTAGGAAGACATAACCCGTCCATAAACCAGACTATACCCTAGGCAATTCAGAAAAAAAGAGAAAAAAAGTGAAATCAAATCAAAAAACAACCGATAACCTCTTCACAATAGCCAAGTCAAAAGGTTTTACCAAACAGAAAGCACGCTTAATGCGATATCTACAGACAAAACAAATTGCAGTTACAACAGTACGCAAAGACAAGCACCCCTTCTTCGAAGACCACAACTGGGCGAATGTAGAGACCATTGTAGCCAGTGACACAGGCCAATCAGGCGTCTATTTCCTTGCCTCTCAAGCAGAAGACTACGATAAAAAAATAAACATTTCTGTCATCAAGCCCTCGCAAAGTCCAGGAAATGATTTTTTCGCACACCAAATAAGCACGATCTATGGATTGCCATCACCCGACGCCAAACTCATACGAATAGACAAAGCAACAGCAAGCCAACATATCGACAGACTCACAAGCAGTACAAATCAACGCACTGTGGCCGGCGCAAGAAAATTTTACAACGCTTTGATTACAGCACCAACAAATCACCTATTCGAGATGAAGTTCATTAATGGCGATGCAATCGATACGATTGATAATGACAATACAAAAGTGGCGCTTTTCAAAGAAAAAACATTTCTAAAAGCATTGGGGTACACACTTCCTTTTGACGCACTCATTTGTAATGGGGATAGATTCAACAAATTAAATTTCTACGATTCCTCTAATTTGGGAAATATGATTCTTCAGAAAAATGGGGAGTTTATCGCCATTGACAACGGCATCAACGCGCTCGGTGAGATTGAAGATTATCAAGATGTTCCCATGACATTTTATCAAAAAATCTTGAGCGAAATCACTGAGGCTGTGTATGCCGGCAATCGCGACGTCATCGACACCATAGCAATAGAAACAGCAAAGTCTATTGCAAGTGAATGTCCCAAACTACGCCTAGACGCTGAACAAACAAGACGTATTGGAGATGGCATCATTGCTGGAATCCACAAACTCATCACCCTAGACGAAGAAAAAATCCAAGAAAGCTACGCGGGTATTCCAGAGGATAGCGGAAAGACGGAAGAAGCTCTAAACTTGGTCCTAGACAACCTGCGTATCGTACACAGCTACAAAGAAACGAGCCCAAACACATGAACCAACAACGCAAAAAAATAGCCCTAAGGGTTTCTCCATTTGAACCAAACGAAGACACGTACGGCGAAACCACTTTTTCACCCAACTCCCTCAAGGGTCCAGATGGACAAAAAATCATGAAAGCCATCACAAACGCGCCCCCTACACCCAAGGTTACACGAAAAATGATTTAGCGCTGATATATAAAGTCAGAACTAAGGTACTTTGCTACAAGACTCCCAAACTCCTGACGAAAACCATCGACAGGCAATACAACTGACGCGCCACTGTCTGATACGGGTCGCCACCACTTGGCCAGATGCGCTGACAACTTTCCTGGGTCCACGTCTAACGAACGCAAAAAAGAAGCATGCCCACGATTATTTCTATACTCAGGTTGATACGACGGCACTTGCAAATAACGCCCTATCTCAGCAATATCCACCTGACACAAAATCGTGCCATGAAACAACACACTACGACGGCCTCGCCGTTGCGCATTGCCACTAATCTTGAGAGTGCCTATCGTCAGATCACTGGTCCCCTTCACAGCAACCGCCTCACCCAAAAAAGCCTGCAAACACGCAGCCTGCTGTGTCATAATCCATGATGTCGTCGTCTGTATAGATGCCAGTGAGGGGTGAAGATCAATCGGCAAAATCAAGCTATAGGACAAACAGCCCACAGTCTGTAAAACCGTCCCTCCCCCACTACAGCGTCGCAAAATAGGCACAGAACCCGAACGACAAGCATCAACATGAACATCCGCAGCGACCTGTTTACCATAACCCATGACAACAAAGGTGCTAGGCGATTCCCAAAGACGCAAAAGACCCATATCCGGTTGCTGCTGATCCACCCAAGACAAAAGAACTTCATCATAAGCCAGTAAGGTTGCGGCCGCTTCTAAGGATGAAAGCCCCGCCAAATCCGGCTCAGGAACAAGACTTAAATTCATGACTGTGATGCCCGATAATAACTGGACTCTGTTCCTGAAAGCTTTCTATATTTCGCAATGGTCCGTCTGGCCATATCCAATCCCATTTTACACAACAACACACGCAGTTTTTCATCACTATAGTCAGGGTGACGCAGACCCAAGTCATGGACAATTTGACGCAAACGCACACTTGTTTTACCAAAGTGCCCCCGTGGACAAAGCTGTTTTAAAGCAAAAGTCCCATGCGGTGTTTGAATATATTTACCCGATACAATACGAGACACGGTGGAATTGGAAAGCCCCAAATATTGCGCCACATCTTTTTGCAATAAAGGCTCCAAATACAAAGGGCCATAATGCATAAACAAACGTTGTTTTAAGTCCATAAACCGCCAAACGTTGAATGGTCTCACGCCGACGTTGAATATGCTCAATCAGTTCTTTTGCTTTTTGAAAACGTTCTTCCAAATAGGCTTTGGTTTCTTGATCTGTACCCGGATCTTGGAGCATCGCCATATAGCGACTATTCAACCCCAACTGCAACCCTTTGGTTTCCTCAAGGTTTGTGATGACCAGCTGCTCATCTTCCACATAGGCTTCAAACGACGGAACCACCTGAGCTACATCTGAATCAGAAAAGCTACTGCCGGGAGAAGGGTTTAAATTATTTCTAATAAAATCCGAAATAGCCTCAACACCTTCAGGTTCTATACCCAAAGATTTGGCGACTTCCGCATAACGCTGATCCCCAATAGCCTCCAAATGAGCGGTAATTACCTGCTTTAACACCTGGCGCAAACGATCACTTTCCAACTCTTGCTGTTCCAATTGAATCAGTAAGCATTCAGACACCGTTCTAGCACCCACACCCTCAGGCTCAAAAGACTGAATCACCTTGAGAACTTGATTTAACTTTCTGGTATCGATGGAAAACTGCTGTTGGGCTTCTGCAGAAACCGTTTCCCAAGCATCCAAATAACCACGGTCATTGACATGGCTAATCAAAAACTCAGCGATTTTATGGTCTTTTGGAGACAACTTCTCCATATCCAATTGAGACATCAGATAGGTATCCAAACGGTCTTTGTCTGATTTTGCCGCCGTATATTCGCTAAAATCTTTTCCTTGAAATCCTTCAGAACTTTTACGACGACCCAGGTACTCTGTGCTCAAGGTGTCATAACGAACAACTTCCAACAAAACATTTTCTTTGACTTGTGTGGCCGCTGACTCAGCCAAATCGGCATAAGACATTTGAAATGTTTTCAACATCTGAATCATACGCGGGCTTAGTATTTGAGACAGTTTAAGCTGTTGCTTAAGACCTATGGTTTGACGAAGCTTTAACATCCTGTGGGTAAAACCTCCAATTTCGTGTAATCCGTCACCAATGTTTCTGATTGCATATGATAGGCCGCAGCCGCAATCATCGCTGCATTGTCCGTACAAAAAGACATTTCCGGCGTATACACGGGAAACGGCAATATTTTTCTAAAAATGTCTCGCATAGGTGGCTCCCGTAACGCACCACTATGAAAATCACCCGTTTCAATCGCTTGCCGCAGTGACGCTACAATAAATTGATTGGCGGCAACCCCACCGGTGATCGTCAGGGCTTTGGGCTCAAACTTGGCTATTGCATAACCGATTTTATCCAACAAATGCTGCACCACCGCTTTTTGAAACCCATGACAAACGTTCGCTATTTCTTCATGTGTTTTGGGTTCAGAGATTACTGCAGACGATTTTTGATACCCACCCATTTCAACCATCACAGCTGTCTTGAGACCAGAAAAACTAAAAGACGTCGGGTCATGTCTAAGTGGCACAGGAAAAACAACAGGAGATGTCGCGTCCTTGGCTGTTTTTTCTACCAACGGCCCACCAGGATACCCCAAGCCCACCAGCCTTGCCACTTTGTCAAAAGCCTCCCCCACCGCATCATCTCGGGTCTGGGCAACGACAGCCATATCGGTAAACGAACGCACATGCCAAATCTGGGTATGTCCACCAGACACCACCAAAGACAAATGGGGAAAAGGAATATCATGTGATAACGAGGGTGAAATAATATGACCATGCAAATGATTGATCCCATACAATGGTAAAGACAATGTATGTGCCAATGTCTTGGCCGCGGTCACGCCGATGAGCAAGGAACTCTCTAACCCTGGTCTATGCGTCACCGCAATACCATCTATTTTTCCCCAACCAAAGCCCGCGTCTTTAAAGGCTCTATGCAAAACCCGTGGCAACGACTCTGTATGCATTCGCGACGCCAATTCAGGAACGACACCACCGTGACGACGGTGAGCCTTGATCTGGCTCGCAATGACACAACTGTGCACATGGCGACCATCTTCAACGATCGCAACAGAGGTTTCATCACAAGATGTTTCAATCCCAAGGATATTCATAATCCCGTCGCTTCCCCAAGAAAAAAAACGGAGTCT
>JAGYJO010000121.1 GCA_018402095.1 bacterium | reverse complement strand
AGCACAGCGTCTCTTTTTCCCAAAAAAAACAATGACTAAACACCTAATTAACGATTCCTAGAGGGAGGGGGGCGAAAGGGCGACAGCCCTTTCGAAAACCTTACCCATTGTGCCTACCCCAAGTGTTTCCTATAATGCCAAGCACTTATGCCATATCCAAAAGCCACCAGTTGGCAAATGTTTGATCGTATCGCCAAACGCTATGATCTGTTGAATCGTATTCTCTCTCTTGGGATAGACCGTTCCTGGCGCAAGCGATTGGTGGCCAAAGCCCCTCGCAATGCGGCACATATCGTGGATCTGGCCACTGGTACTGGCGATGTCTTGCTCGCTTTCGAAAATCATTATCCAGGAACCCCAACGCTCAGTGGCTATGATCTATCGGCAGGCATGGTCGCCGAAGGTGTCAAAAAGTGTCAGCGCTTGGGCTCACGTGCCAATCTGATGATAGGGGATGCGGCCAATATCCCAGTTGCCAATGACGAAGCTGATATTGTGAGTATGAGTTTTGGGATTCGCAATGTACCCGATGTCAGCAAAGTTTTAGACGATATTCATCGCATACTCAAACCCGGCGGCAGCGTTTTGATTTTGGAATTCACCATGCCCAAGCTATGGCTATTATCTTGGGGATACAAGGTGTATTTTCGCCATGTTCTGCCCTTTGTTGGCGGATTGATATCCGGTGACCGCCACGCCTACACCTACCTCAACCGCACCGTAGAAGATTTTGCCGACAAAGAAGCCTTTTTGCAGTTAATGACAGATGCAAATTTCAAAAATACCCAAGCCACGTCGTTGACTTTTGGAATTGCCAGCCTGTATTACGGTCAAAAATGACGACACAGACAGAGATTACCTGGATCACCGTATCTACGGATTTTGGATACCGGTACCGTGCAGTGATTCAGCCGCCCAGCTGGCCATGCCTTTTGGGTCAAACAGACTATCCCGTATGGGCTTTTGCATCCAAAAAAAGCCCTTCCGTTTTTGTGGGATCGGGAATACACCGCAGGTTTTCCGATAGCAGCGTCCCTATGGGCAGGTACAAAGACCCACTGTTTTTTCAAATGGCCTATGAATCCGTCTCCGAGCCCATGGCGATCTTACCCAAGCAATTGATTCAAATCGGTCCCAATAACGTCACACTAGATATCTACAGCGACACCCCGATGAGCCCAGCAGATTGTACCGAGCGCTATCAGATACTGATGACAGACAAAGAAGATCCGTTGATTCATCTATCTGAGCAGTCAGATACGCCCACGTTGAGCGAGTGGACGACGGCTATCGCTAGTGCACAGGCGGCGATCAAAACAGGACCTTTGCAAAAAGTGGTGTTGTCACGCAAATCATCTTTCCGAAAAACATATGCAGATAAAGGCCATCCCTTGTATCAAGGTTTTGCAGATGCGCTTCTCGATACCGATAGTTATCACTATTTTTACCAAGACAACGACAAAACCATTATGGGGCACAGCCCCGAAGCCTTGTTTCGGGCAGAAGGTGCGTCTGTGTCTGTCGACGTCGTCGCCGGAACTCGGGCGTCTTCTGAAACAGGTAGCCTCCTGGACTCGCCCAAAGACATTAATGAGCATGCCATTGTTTTGGACCATGTCTGCCAGATATTGGGCACCTACGGCGCAGTAGAAACAGGCAACTGTACAGAGCTGTCTTTGGGCACACTGACACACCTTTACCAACAGGTAAAAGCCCATGTAGACCCAACCCATTGGGCGGCCATTATTCGAGATCTACACCCCACACCGGCCATTGGTGGGGCACCAAAACAAGACGCAAACACCCTCATTGCCAGACTAGAAACAGATGCAAGGGGCTGGTATGGCGGACTATTTGGACTCTCTATAGACAATACACTAGACCTAGCCGTTGCGATTCGTGGGATTTGTTTGACAGAGGATCGCTGCATCACCCAGGTAGGGGCTGGTATTGTTGCCGCTTCTGACCCACAGCAAGAATGGGAAGAGCTCAATAGAAAACTGGCCAGCGTTCTTGGCCGTATCGGACATGAAATCACGATGACAGAAGGCACTTCCATTTGATTGCGCAAACCAATGACCGTTGGGCCCATATTATCTGGGAAACGTGTTTGGCCCATGGTGTTCACGATGTGATTTTGTGCCCAGGTGCCAGATCTACAGCTATGGCGGTGGCGCTTTACAATTTGTCGGAGACAAAACGGGTACGTGTTTTCACACATTACGATGAGCGTGGTGCCGCTTTTTATGCATTGGGGATTGCCAAAGCCACAGGCGCACCCGTCGCTATAGTCACCACATCAGGAACCGCAGTGGCCAACCTCCTGCCCGCCTTGGTCGAAGCCCAAAAAAGCCAAACGCCCTTGGTGGTACTCAGTTGTGACCGTCCTGCAGAAGAAATTTTTTCAGGCGCCAATCAGACCATTGAGCAATCACAGCTCTTGTCCGCGTCCGTCGCTTATAGTCACACGTTACCGGCACCTAGCCCAGAGATTTCAGAGTCTAGTATCGCCTATACCGTCGCGCACGCAGTTGCACATGCCGTAGCCAAGCATCAGCCCATACATATCAATTGCCCGTTTAGAGAGCCCTTGTCCGAAAACCCCTTGAAAGGCGTTGACTTCACCCCACCAAACATTGTGATGGGCAAGACAGCGATCACCATTCCCGAACATGCCCTAGACCAACTTCGCCATGCGAAACGTGGCGTCGTGTTGGCAGGAAATGGTGTCGATGCTGCAGAGATACTCGCCATTGCAACGACCTATCACTGGCCGATTATTCCAGACGTTTGTAGCCCATTGCGCTATCTGGAACACCCATTAATCATCACCCATGCAGATCTTTTGGCCGCTCAAAAAACACTGGGTAGCAGCGATTGTATGGTGCATATTGGGGATCCTATGACAGGTAGAAATATTGCATCTTGGGCACAAACTCAAACCGCCTCATACATCCGCATTCATCACCGTGATGATTACGGCGATCCTATATCTGAGGCTACCTATATCGGAATAGGGGAGATTCCAAGCCAACAGCTGCTATCGATTTGTGTCAACGCAAGTCAGTTTACAATTCCCAAAGATCACTCTTTTTTACGCGATTATATAGCGCAACAAACACCTGAATACAGACTCTTTCATCATTGGGACAACTGGTTACCCAAAGGCTGGGGCTTGTTTCTGGGCAATAGTCAGCCGATTCGCCAAATAGGGGAAATAGCCGCAGCTTCAACGCGGCCCTTGATGGCCATTGGGAGCAATCGTGGCGCCAGTGGCATTGATGGATTGATCGCCACTTCAGGTGGGTTTATGACAGGATATGACAGACCCGGCGCACTCATTTTGGGAGACCTATCTTTTTTGCATGATGTGAGTAGCCTGCCCTTGGTGGCCCATCAGCCGTTGTTGATTATTGTCATTCAAAACAACGGTGGTGAAATTTTCTCTCGTTTTTCGGTCAAAGAGCACCCATGTTTTGACTCGTTTTTTCACCTAACGCATACGCATAGTTGTGCAGATGCGGCGACATGGGCCTTGGGTTATGCGAAACGTGTGCCCATCTCAGAGGCTGAACTCGCTATTCATGACGCCACGGACTGGATAGCCACGTCAGGGTCTGCTGCGTTGTTGGAACTGGTGATAGAGACTTAATGCGATTCAATAGGCTATCGCCATTTGAATCTCCCGTTTGGGAAACAATTACAAAAGGAGTTTATTCACATGTGGTGGCAAAAATACAAAGATGCGGGTCAGCGTTTTCATAAACAACTCATTGGGTTCACACAACCCTCACTAGCCCTCATCGTATCTGGAATATCGTTCTGTTACTTTCTGGCGTTTTTATCATTGATTCCCCAGTTACCAGGACTCATTGGCGATCATGGCTTATTGCCCGTCAGGCTTCTCAAAAATGCCTATTATCAAAATTATGGCATCCTCGGTATTTGGGAAATGAAATCTTTGGCCTGGTGGGTCCACTCAGGACTAGGCTTGCAAGTGGTGGCTACTATCGGGTTGGCAAGTAGCTTATTGGCTGTTCTAGGACGATTTAGACGGGTATCTTTATTGGTGTCGTGGATTGTTTATGGATCGCTCTTTGTCGCCGGGCAATCCTTTTTGTCCTTTCAATGGGACAGCCTGTTGCTTGAGTCCGGGATTGTGGCACTTTGCATGACCTTCGCATTACAGTCCACTCACAAAGAAACATGGGCGACACTTCTTTTGGTCCGTTTATTGGCATCAAAAGTCATGCTATCTGCTGGGCTAGCCAAATGGATGAGTGGGGACATCTGGTGGCGAGAAGGCACTGCCTTAATGGTACACTTTGAGACACAGCCACTACCAACGGTTTTGGGCTGGATGGCGCATCAACTATCTGGCGACGTCTTACTTTGGGGAATGGCGTTTATGTGGGTCTCAGAAATCATTGCACCACTATTGGCTTTTATCCCAGGCCGTACACGGTTTTATAGTGCATTATGTATGTTGCTCTTTCAGGGAAGTATCCTTTTGACGGGAAATTATGGC
>JAGYJO010000120.1 GCA_018402095.1 bacterium | reverse complement strand
TTTTGGGCAACAAATCATGTCCTATGACTTGAGACTCCCCTACAGCCTCGTCGATAATCTCGTATGGGTGGTCCCCACACTCGAAGTTGGGATTGCGATCGCTTTGTTATTGGGTATTTATACCCGTATCAGCGCGGCAGTTGCCAGTCTACTCCTCGCCTTTTTCACAGCCTTGGTGTTGAGTGCGATGTGGCGGGGACTGGATATTGATTGTGGGTGTTTTGGGGTTCCCCAAAAAGTGGGTTGGCCGAAAATCGCGGAAAATCTAGTGATTTTGGCAGTGGCACTCGCCGTCACCAAATGGCCGAAGATTCCCAACCCTTCCCAGGAGGGGCTATGAATTCACTGAGGGAAATCACCTTCGGTGATTTCCCTCAGACTCCCGAAAACCCGAAAAACACAGTAAGCAGTAGAAAGGCCACGTCAACATGAAAAAAAACATCTTTAACGAATCCGCTTTCCACCTCTGGACAACCATCTCCGGGTTGATCTGGACCGCATGGCTACTCGGTAGTGGTCGATTCAAAGCTTTCTATATCGCACCAGACTTCCACCCTGGATTCGGCACTATCAGCTGGCTCACGCCCTGGATCGCCTATACCCTCATGGGATTGGTAATCGCAGGACTACTCACCGGCATTTTCAAACGCACCCGCGTACTCGGCAATAGCCTCGCAGCCGTAGCGCTTTTGGCCCTACTCTTAGCGGACAAAATCGCCTATCTACACACACCCTATCTTTTGGTACTCATGCTCATTTGGTCTGTCGCCCTTTCTCTCAGACCCGCCCTATCACGTCACGCGAAATGGATGCTCCCCATCATTCTCACCCTTGCACTCTTGCGATTTGGAATCGACAGCCGATTTGCCAGCAACATGGGCGTCACACTCATCCCAACCCTACCAGACATCATTGGCAGTCTTTCTGTTTTTGGATTTGGCCTATTTTGGCTATCCCCCACACAGGCACAGCCCGGATACAAAGTGGCCTTTGGGTTACTCGCGATCCCTGTCATTGTCTTCCTCATAGGACTCACACAAGGGCCCACGTGGACCCCGAGTAGCCACTATTTCACATGGCAGTACACAGAGATTCCGACAACATGGCAACACCAGATCCGGTTGCAACCAAAAGATGCCACCAAACAACAAATACGACTCAATTCATCGAGTGTCTTCGGGCCCTATACGGGACACATTGCCAGCGACAAAGACCTTCGACAACTATACCTCGGCTATATCATCAACAATGCACAGGCGTGGTGGGGCTTTGAGCTAGAAAGTGCTTCTGATGAAGTGTTTTTCAAATTTGGAGAAGGCGCTTCGCAGCGGTATACGGGGTATTGAGGCAGGGCTACCTCATGTAGCGCAACGTTAGCTTCTGCGACAAGCCAAATTCGACACCCAGTTTAATCACACAGGCCTTAGCTTTGCCACCGATAAATCAGCAGAACCCGTGATTGCCAGGACAACCGTTTTGTAATCATACAGAAATGCCGCTATCTGATCATAAGAGGGTGTAAACCGTAAGCCTTGCGGCGTATGAAACATGGCATTTGTTAGTGCCGATGGCTCTGAATCAACAACAGTTATAGGGCGCAATGAATTGCGCCCCTACATGGCCCATACGCATTCCCACACCCTGTAGGGGCGTGATTCATCACGCCCTTGATTCATCGCAACACCAGGTACGATGCATGGGTTCATTCAATCCAGAACTGAACCCAGTGACGCATATACTTCAGGTTTCGAAAACCTACCCCCCATTCTTCCCAAACTGTAATTTATACAATTTCTGGTAATGCTCGCCTTTGGCCAGTAGCTCATCATGCGTCCCTACTTCCACGATGCGCCCTTCGGACATCACCACAATCTTGTGGGCATGGCGAATCGTCGATAGTCGGTGGGCGATGACAAAGGTCGTACGGCCTTTCATCAGGCGGTTCAAAGCATCTTGGACCAAAGTCTCCGACTGGGCATCCAGCGCAGAGGTCGCTTCATCGAGGATCAGAATTCGTGGGTTTCTCAGAATGGCACGGGCAATAGACACCCGTTGTTTTTGTCCACCAGAGAGGCGCCCCCCCCTATCTCCCAGCTTGGCGTAGAGACCACGGTTACGTTTTTTCGATAAATTCTCAGGCATTGGCCTCACGGGCAGCAGCTTCGACTTACCATCGTGGCCTGGGTGAGCCATAGCGAATGTTTTCCAAAATGCTCCCAAACAAAATATCTTCCTGAGGAACGATAACACTGAGACCGCAAGTACCAGAACATGGGTCACGCACATCACGGCCATCGACAAAATGCGCCACCCGTCACACATCATAAAACGGGGAATCAAATTCACCAAGGTCGTTTTGCCTGCACCAGAAAGACCCACCAAGGCCACAATTTCAACTTTCGGTTTCGCATCAATCGTCAACATCAGACAACGCCGCTGATTCGCTATCAGATAGAGAAAGGAGACGTTGCGCAACTCACATGGCCCACAAGCGCCTGAGACCCCCATGAGTTGTCGCCATTGGGAACACCCCATCAGTCCACACCCTGTCATACGCCTCCAAAGACGCCATCGACTGCTGAAAGTTGCCATACTGGAGGCAGCCAAGATGGGATCGACCACCAAAAAGATACCCGTGAAAAAGGACGCCAATGCCGGACCTGTCATTTGACCTTCGGAAATCTGATAGCCACCAAACCAGATCACAGCCAAAATCACCAAAAACTGGCTCAGTGAAATGAACCCTTCGATTTTGTTACGAAAGCCAATCCCCTTCATAAAGGTTTTGAAAACACGCATGTTCTCACGGTAAAACCGTTTCGACTCCCGTTTTTCCATTGTATAGGCTTGTACCAATTTGATGTTGCTCAAGGTTTCCTGGATGATATGCGAGACATCAGCCGTTTGCTGTTGATTGGTAGAGCTCAAACGCTTGAGTCTATCGCCCATGTACATGATCAAACTCACAAAAAGAGGGACACTGATCATCGTAAACAAGGTCAATTTGTAATTGAGATACATCAAATAACCCAATATCCCGACAAAAGAAATCAGGTTTGGCACAATATCAAAGAAGAGCATGGTGATCGATTCACGTACTTTTTCGGCATCAGATCCCAAACGGGTCAAAATATCGCCTAGCTTCCACTTGGAATAAAACTTTTGAGGGAGATACAACAACTTTTTGTAGATATCGGTTTTCAGATCAATACTGATCAGCATCGCAATCTTTGTCATCAAATACGACTGGTAATACATGCTAAAAATACGCAAGCTGTACAACAAAATCGCATTCACGACTTGGTTGCTGAAATTCATTAGGTTTTTGTTGGATATTTCACCGACAATGTCCCGTGTCAGCGGCAAAAACAAGACATTGGCAGAGCTGTACACAACAGCCAAAAACAAGGATAAAAAAATCCACTTCAAATAGGGCCGTGAATACCGTGTGATAATAGGCAAGAGATAGCCTCTAAAATTCGCTAAAAAAGAAACTTTCATGGCTTCGCTTTCTCATAAAAATGTTTGATAAATGATTGTGACCGATCAAAGGCGACTTTGTCTGTCAGTTCCAAGACACAATTGGTATCGACCGGACATTGTTTCTCATGTGGCGTATGCAAACAAGGCGCACATGGAATTGGTGAAATCACCGCACAGGATTTGAGGGGATCCCCCAGAGGACCTGTATCATTGACGTTGGTCGAAAAGAACAAGCCGATTTGAGGAACGCCCAAAGAAGCTGCAATATGCATCGGGCCCGTATCCCCCGAAATATAGACATCCAAAGCCAACAGAATGGCCATCAAGTCCGTTATTTTTTTGGTTTTACCAGAGACATCCACGACATCCAATCCTTTTTGTCGCAAGGCTTTCAGGAGTGGTCGTGTCAATTTGCGCTCATACCAGCCCCCGGTCAATACAAATTTGGTACCAGGAAAAGCGGTGGCAATACGCAAGGCATAACCAATCGTCGCGTCCCTTGTCCATGCACGCGGATCAAAGTTTTTCTTTTGAAAAAGGGTATTCGTGTCTTGGGAGTGGTTGCCAGGATGAATACCCACCAAAAACGCATCACGTTTGCCCCGTAGGTCTTTCTGAAATTTTTTGGATTTTTTCTGAATATCTTGGCGAATCTCTGGGATCAGATACGAGACAGAGTCAGGCAATTCACCCGTCACCAGCTGTGTATATTGTTTCGCGATATGGGGACAATCCCCCACCGCCACCTGTAGTTGCTGACGGGTACCATCGGCGACAGTCCCACGCACCATACGCCAAATCTCAGCAAACTGTCCCTTGTCCAAGAGAAAGCGATAAATATCGGGATCAATGTCAAAGTTGACCAGCAAATCAAATGACTGTTTTGCGAGAAAGCGGCCAACAGCCCATTTGGCTACCTTGGGATGATAGACATCATAGGTTTTGACAGCATCCAAAACACCATCTAAAAGCCCCATAGCGGGTAAAATGATGGACCCCTTTGGGGAAAATAAACCTGTAATCGTTGCGTGAGGGTATTTTGCCCGTAGCGCCCTGAGTGCGGGTACTATAAACATAGAATCCCCAAGCATACCCA
>JAGYJO010000012.1 GCA_018402095.1 bacterium | reverse complement strand
GTTTTTCGGTCCAAAACTCTATTTTGCGTGGCACGATCATATAGCCAATCCAATGTGGCGGACGCGGCACATCACTTCCCAAAAACTGGGCATCAAACGACGCAATACGGTCTAAAAACACGGAGCGGTCGGACAAGGCATCACTCTGTAAGGACGCCCATGCGCCTATCTGACTATCGCGAGGACGTTCGGAAAAATACGCATCAGAAACAGCCTCGGGCACAACAGAAACATCACCCAAAACACGTATCTGACGACCCAAATCATCCCAATAAAACACAAGGCTCGCACGACCCAAAGCCGCCAACGACTGGCCTTTACGCGACTGTGAATTGGTATAAAAAGTAAACCCATCTGCGCCAATATTTTTGACGAGCACAATACGCCCTTCAGGATATCCATCTGGCGATACGGTAGACAAGCAGGCTGCGTTGGCATTTCGCATTCCTGTTTGTGTGGCTCTCTGCAGCCAGGCTTGTGATTGTGCTAGAGGATCATGTGTCATCATTATATGTGTGTATGGTGCGGGAGAAGGGACTTGAACCCCCACGCCGCAAGGCGCTAGATCCTAAGTCTAGTGCGTCTACCAATTTCGCCACTCCCGCAATAGATCCATCAGTCATTTAGGTAAGAATGACCAGAATCGAGTGTAGCGCAGGAACGCAAATTTCGACAAGCTAAAAAGACCATACAATCCCATTTTGGATATCCACATCATACGATTTTACGGTGGCCTGTGGACGACTTGTATACGACGCTTTAACACCCAAACGCCATGATAGCTGCTCCGTTAGACCCACAGAGACCGACGTGTCTGTGAGCGCGCGCACATCACCAAAGTCCCCCAAATCTGGCTGCACATACCAAATACTGGCAATAGAAAAGCCTTTGTGTCGATAGCTACCAGAAACATAATTGGTCCACCGCAGACGATCAACAGGCGATGCCGATTGATACGCTTCGTGCTCGGACATAATACCCGACCCCCAATAAACCGTCCCATTTTCGCCATTATCACCAAAACGCATCAGCCCCATACGAAGTGCTAACCCTAACAAAGACCGATCCGTGATTCGACGAAATTCATCAAACTCACGTTGTACAAAAAATTCCCAAGACACCGATCTATCCAAAGGGGCATTGATACGCCAATGCAAAAACCCTTTATTGGTAAATGCTTTCTGAGCACTTTCACCATATTTATAATTGCCCACCACAAACCAATTCCAATAGTCACTCACGTAATCAAGGCGCGCATTCGGTGCTATTTCAAACTTATCTGAATTTCCCGACAAGACATTGAAGTCCAATCCAAGAGAGGTGATATACCCCGTTTTGCCATGGGTCTGTCGCAAACGTTCCGTATTCACTTGCGCAGACAGTGCACTGGCACACAGCAGCACGCCACAAAACACACTCAGCCATAAGCGTTTGGCACAACAAACAGATTGAATACGCATTAAAATCTCCTATCTTTAAATCCAACAGCCGTATCTGTTTTCACGTGATACACCGTCACTTTCAAAATATTGCTCTCTGGGGCATGCAAAAGATCCGTCATTTGCCGCGACATATAATCCGACAACGCGGCCGAAGCAATCGTATAACGACACACAATACCCTCCCTATTCAACGGAAAAGATGTATCGCCTACCTCCCAAGCAGCTTTAGAGGGAACAAACATCAATGGACTAAAATGCTTGGAAACGAACCCATTCGCGGTTGTCGAAATAGCCAGCAACACACGCGTTGGACTATCCCCATTATCAGACACCCATTTTTCCATATTCGATTTCAAAAAAGACAACTCGCCACGCCAATCGTCTTGAGTGGTTTTATAAATTTTGTCACAGCTTTCTTTTTTGAGAAAGGTCAGCCCATACGTCCGTAGTGCTTTTGCACGCAATAAACACCGATCGTGAACAACAGCATCCGTGTGCAAGGCTTGCAACGTCAGCAGCGCCTCACGACAACGTGGCTGTGACGGATTTATTTCCAATTCTTGCAAAAAAAACAAAGAGAAAGAAAAGCAAACGCCTTGAACGGCGCCAGATTCACGAAAAAAAAGCGGAAATTCCGCAGACCGAGTCGGGAAAGTGTGGAATACACCAAACCCTGCAATACGCCGATACAAAGCAAACATTCCCCCAGTCTAACAGATTAATCCTCAAATTTGGGTGAACAGTTTACTAGCGGGAGAAAGATCGACGATTCTGCCGCGCACATGGACTAGCGTTAGGCATCCTGTACATTGAATGTTTCACGTAAGACAGAATTGTGTACTATAGAATCATGAACACGCCATCATTTAATCAATTCACACACAAGCCCCCATACAGCATGGCTAAAAAGCCACTCAAAAATGGCAACCCAAAACTAGAACCGCTACAGCATACCCCACGAGAAAAAAAGCCCCCCAGCGTCGTCATATCTGAACCATTAAGACATGGCCAACTACAACCGCTACTCAAACCAATACCAAAACAAACAGTGCCAACTCAGGACCCCCCTTTAGCGCTGCACGAAAACAAAGTCATCACAAGCGACTTTTCCTTTATCGACAAGTCTATTCTATCCGAGTTAGGCACCAGCCTAGGCACCGCTGTTGTCGGATACGGCATGCCCGCGCCGAATAAAACACCCAGCCCCTTAAGTCACGAACAGATACGCAGAGACTTATCACCGACCATCACCATGGGTGCAGCTTTAGGACAAGGCTCCTTTGGTGAAGTCGTCAGCATTACCGCCACACAATCAACAACGGGAATTCCATTCACTGCAGCCGCAAAATTTTTCTCGGATTATTCAGACAAAGGTCTTGGTGAGATTCGTCATGAATTCAACATTTTAAAGTCACTCAAAGACAAACCCGGGATTATACAACTCGTCAATATAGATCTCGTAGTCCAGGACACCCTTGTCGGCTATGCCATGGAAAAAGGAGATGGCACCCTCAGTACAGAACTATCGGGAGCGCCATTTTCCGTAAACGACACGATCAAACTCGCCAAAGACCTTGTCGCCGGAGGCCATTCATTGGAATCCATGGGCTTGGTGCACAGAGATTGCAAACCCAGCAATATCGTCAAAGTATCCGATGGAAATGGTCACTTTTCATGGAAAAAAGTAGACTTTGGCCTCACCACGCAAGAAGGTGCGCCTTTCAAAGAATGCGGCACCCTGCTCTACCGATCACCAGAAAGCCATGGCGGACTCAACACAACCGATTACAGAACATCTATCAAACAAGATGTTTTCGCTGATGGACTCATTCTCGCCCAAGTATTATTGAAAAACATACCCAGCCATCCAGATACCCCCAAAACGATTATTCACACACAAAATGAACTTCCCACAACACCAGACTCAAGCATGCTCATGGACGCAAGATGTAGCCCCCATGTCTTGCCGCTCCGCGTATTCAGCGAATATGGGCCACGCTTTTACACCCCTGCTGTCACACGGCTCAACGCAGTCAAAGCGGAAATACCCGAACTAAGCGCCCTCGTCGACCTTAGCATCAAAATGATCGACCCAGATCCAGTCCAACGGCCTTTGTTTTCTGACTGTCAGAGAATCCTTACGACTGCCTATCCGTCTTAATCCCCACCAGACACACAATCACTCCGGCAGACAAAACCAAGTGCAAGGGTTGCATAGCAAACAACATCCCCGAATAGGCCAAGCCCACACCCGTTAACATTTGGAGTATGACCATGATCCACACCCCTCTGGCCAAACGTTTTCGAGTAGCATCGGCGGTCCACAGCAACAAACCCGCGGACAACAGAACAGCCCAAGAAAAAGACCGATGTATCCAAAACATCACCCCGGCGGAAGGCAACCACTCAATACGAGCTAAACCGGCTTGATTGGCCAAATCCATCAACTGACGCAGCTCAATGCCCAACACCATTTGAATCAAAAAAAGCGCAACAAATAGCCAATAATAACGAGCCCTAGCAGGCGATAACGTCTCCGAATGACCTGCCCCCAAGACCCAATACAAGCGACTGACAACAACAACCAACAGCATCGCCAATACCATGTGCAAACTGATCACCATGGGAACCAAACGAGACGACACAACCCAAGCACCAATCCCGCCATTCACCCCAACCAATAGCCAAGAGAAAAAGGCCAACCATGTCCACTGCGGCTTTAATCGCCAAAAACGCAGGCCCCAAATCAACAGGATTGTACTCAGAATTCCGACAACCACACCTGACAAGCGATTCAAGTATTCCGTCCACGTCTTCAATGCGTTAAAGGGAATCCCATCATAATGCAGCAAATAATCTGCAGGCAATTGATCCACAGAGGTAGGCGGCACCCACAAACCAAAACAGCGGGGCCAATCTGGGCAGCCGAGACCAGCACCGGTACTACGCACCATCGATCCAATCAGAATTAAAGCAATGACCGAAAACAAGAAAAGCCCCACAAAATACCGAAAACGTTTCGTTTTCTTTGCAAACAATTCCGTAATCATCGGTACCTCCTACACCCGTCGAGTCCGCAAAAAAAAAGGTTCAGGCCGAAATCAACCTGAACCTTTTCCATTAATGGTGAACGGGCGCCTCCCCAGGAGCAATGAGCTTCACTGGCGATTTCAAATTAATATGTTGCGATTCTTCTACACCTCTATAGCTACGTAGTGGAATGTCCACGAAAACAAGTAAGAAGAAAATAAACAAAAATATCAAACAAGCAAAAAAAGCAAACCGATCAAAGCTCTTGTTCCATTTAAGTCCCATGAAAATCATGACCACCAAACTCGCTTTAACCATAGCCACGATCAATGCAACCAAAAGATTAAAAGATCCAAAGTCAAACTGAGCCACAAACACAGTCAAAAAAGTCAAAATCAAAAGTGCCACAAATACTGCGACATAAGTTTTGACGGGAACGATAACGTGGTGTGATGCGTGATTGTCGTTTTTCATGTTGCTCATCCTATCAGATAAAGTAGGGGGAATAAGAAAATCCACACCAAATCAACAAAGTGCCAATAAAGCCCCACCATTTCCAGCGGGGTGTAAAATTCAGAATGAAATTCACCACGAATAGCACGAACCAACAGCCAGACAAGCAATCCCATACCCACAAGAATATGTAGCCCGTGCAACCCTGTCATCGTGAAATAAATACCAAAGAAAAGATGCAAATACTCTGAAACACCTTGGGCGGAAAAGAAATGACCAGGCAACAAGCCGTGATGAATTTTTTCCATATACTCAATATATTTGACACCCAAAAAGACACCGGCAAAAAGAAGTGTCAGCAACAAATAGCTAATCAAGGGTTTGCGTTCATTGACCTGTGCACTACGAATGGCCATAACCATGGTAAAACTACTCGCAATCAAAACAACCGTATTAAAAGCACCCATTTTCCAAGACAAATAGTGGTGCGCTTCAATAAACATTTGGGGATGCCACCAACGAAAAATACCGTAGGCTACAAATAAGGCGCCAAAAAAGAGAAGCTCTTGCACCAAGAATACCCACATGCCCAAACGAGCGGACTCAAACTCTTGTGCCTCAGATGCAAAGTGGTGGGCGACGTGATGTGGTTTATTGACCAACATGCTCATGACTGTTTCTCCATTCCAAAATCATAAGGTCCGTGTGTCACAACAGGTGTTTCCAGAAAGTTTTCTGTGATCGGTGGCGATTGTGTTTGCCATTCGAGCGTCATCGCACCCCAAGGATTTGAAGGTGCTTTTTTGCCATTCAACAACGAGTCGATCAGGTAAAATGCCATAAGGATAAACCCAACAGCCAATACCCAACTCCCCACAGTCGAAAAGGCATGAAGCGGCTGAAACTGATCCAGGTAGCTATAATAACGACGCGGCATCCCTTTGGAACCCAAAATAAACTGCGTGAAAAACACCATGTTAAAACCAAGCATGACAAAGGCCCATGCGATTAAAGCCAATGTTTCGTTGTACATACGACCAAACATTTTTGGCCACCAGTAGTGTAGTCCGCCAATAAAGGCCATAACCGTACCGCCCATCATGACATAGTGAAAGTGAGCGACTACAAAATACGTGTCATGCAAATGCACATCTAGAGACAACGCACCCAACATCACACCGGTAAATCCACCGATGCAAAACAAAAACATAAAACCCAAAAAGTACAAGAAAGGGGCCTTGATCTGAATACTACCCCGATACATGGTCGCCACCCAGTTGAAGACCTTCACCGCGGATGGAATCGCAACCAAGTACGTCAACAAAGAAAAGATCATTGCAGCGTAGTCTGACTGACCACTGACAAAAAGGTGATGACCCCATACCAAAAAGGAAATGATCGCAATAGCCAAACTGGAGAAAGCAATCATCTTGTAACCAAAAATATCTTTACGACAAAAAGTGGTTACCAATTCACTCATGATACCCATAGCAGGCAAAATCATAATATAAACAGCCGGGTGACTATAAAACCAAAAGAAATGCTGAAACAAAACAGGGTCGCCACCCAATGCAGGATTAAAGATACCAATCCCCATCGTACGCTCTAACACCAACAGCAAAAGCGTAATAGCCAATACCGGCGTCGCCAAAACCTGAATAATAGACGTCGCATAGAGTGCCCAAACCATCAACGGCAAGCGGAACCATGTCAAACCAGGTGCACGCATTTTGTGAATGGTTACGATGAAATTAACACCCGTCAAAATCGAAGAAAACCCCAAAATAAAGGCACCCAAAGTCATAGAAATAACAGAGGTCGCGCTATCAATCGAATACGGGGTATAAAAGGTCCAGCCTGTATCAACCGCACCAGCCACCATAGAGTACACACAGAACAACGCACCAAAAACATACACATACCAACTGGTCAAATTTAACCGAGGGAAGGCCACATCTTTAGCACCCAACTGCAATGGCAACAAAAAGTTACCCAAAGAAGCAGGAATAGATGGCACAATAAACAAAAAGACCATCACTGCCCCATGCAACGTAAACAACTGGTTGTACTGTTTCGCTGTAAACAAAATTTCTTTAGGGGATATCAATTCTAAACGAAGGGCCAAGGCAAAAAAGCCACCCAATCCAAAAGCAACTGCAATACAAATAAGGTACATGATTCCAATACGCTTGTGATCCAGCGTACAAAACCAGGATTTCAAACCCTTAGTTGCATTTAAATAATTTAAGGCCACCTGACTCATGGTTTTTCTCCCGACTACTGTAATGTCTTGATATACGCGATAAGAGCACTGATTTCGCGGTCGTTAAGCGACCCTGCATACGTCGGCATGACATTGTCAAAGCCGGCAACAACCTTGGCTCCTGGATTCACAATAGATTCATGAATATAGTTTTCATCCACCGTGGCAGTACCACCACCAACGAATGCCTTCTTGGATCCAAAGAGACTTTTCCACGTCGGGCCCACACGCGAAGTTCCATCCGTTGAATGACATGTCGCACACGCTTTTGAGGTGTAAAGTTTTTCACCCAATTTATCCAAAGGCAAATCATCGCCCGAGTTGGCTTCCGCTAACCAGTCTTCATAGTCTTCTGCAGACAATACACGCACAACAGCTAACATAGCAGAGTGCCCATCGCCACAATACTCTGTACAAAAGACTTGGTAATTACCAACTTTGTCGGCCTCAAACCAAAGCTTCGTATACCGATTGGGCAAAACATCCCGCTTAATACGGAAGTTCGGCACAAAAAAGCTATGAATCACATCCTCTGAAGTCATCAACAAGGTCACTGGCGTATCCACAGGAACCACCAATTCGCCGATGCCTTTGTTGCCATTGGGGTATGAAAACTCCCAAAACCATTTTTTGCCACTCACGTGAATTTCTTGCGAATTCAACGGCGCAACAGACATATGCAAAAAGCCTTTGAATCCCCAAACAAAAACAATCAACACAAGAATCGTCGGAGGTACCGTCCAAGCCAACTCCAGGAAGGTACTATGCGTCATTTGCTTGGTTGCCAGTTGGTTTTCCCGTTTGCGTCTATACGCAATCAGAAAATAAATAGATACCAAAATGAGGGGCACAAAAATAATGACAGAACCCCAAAAAATAAAATAAAACAACGAATCCATACTTGAGGCAAAAGGACCCACCCCTTCAGGAAAAAAAGTTGTTCCAGTATGTAACAAGGATTCCGTTTGTAATGAAGTATCCATCCTAAGCTTTCCTACCTTTAGATGTACGGGCCAACCAAAAAAGCAAACCCGCCAAAATAATTATGGTCAACAGACCGCCTACACGCATCAATTTCACAGCAAAAAGCACATAGCCTCGCGCATCAGGGTCGTAATTGTAACAAAACAATAACACCCTTTCTACAGAAGAAACACCTTTCCCTAATTTGGCTTCGGCTAAGGCTAGCTTCAAATCAAAAGGTCGATATTCGATCCCATAGAGATAACGCGTTATCTTGCCATCACCAGAAACCAACATAATGAGAGACGCATGGGCATACTCACCATTGTCCTGTAATTTGTAACCAAAACCTGCTGCATCTGCAATTTTTTGTTCAGATCCCTGATCACCAACAAAAAATTGCCACGCCGGTGTGGCGTCAATAGGGGAAGCACCCGCCGCGACATTGTATTTCACTTCAAAGTCAGATGCATTTTTAACGGTATCTAAGGGATTGATACTCATGGTCAAAACATCATAATCTTGACCCAAACCAGGCACTTCAGAAATAGCTTTCGCCGCACCATCCAACACCAAGCCGCACAACATCGGACAGGTATAATAGGCAAAAACCAGAATTTTTGGACGACCATTTTTGAAATAGTCCCCTAAAAATGCCGTCTCTCCTTTTGTATCGCGTACGACCGCATCAAATGGAAGATGTTCACCGATACGCTCGGTGACACCCACCTTTGTAAGCTCTGCAGGCAAGTCATTCGCATCTCCAGAAGAAGATGCGAACACCGGCGCACAGACACCAAAACAAAAAATAGCCAATGCCAAGAAAAAAGAATAGCGATGCGGCGGCATACGACGAAGCCTAGCCATCACCGGGATTGATAACGCTGACGAACAAGATCCATTGCCAAAGCAATAGGAATTTGAACACGGCCTTTGGACTTATCAATCCAACGCAAGGACACCAAAGAGGCGGCCTCAGATTGTCTGAGCTGTCGCAACTCTGCCGTCGGCTTGCCATCTAATTCACGCTGATTCAAGGCATCTGATTGGGCGCTACGGTAATAAATCAAACCACCCCAAACAATCAGAACCAAAAAAACAAAAGTTAAAATAATAACCACGGACGACACCCCGATATTGGGCTCATCTTGAAATTCTACAACGCCATCGTGATGATCTGACATGTACTTCTCCTAGGTATGATGCGCTAGGGATTCAGGCAAGCGCGGGTCCTGTGTAGGAACCAACGACACTGTCCGCATCCGAGCAAACAACACAGCAACAAATAATCCACCAATACCAAGGAAACATGCAATATCGCCCCAAGACGCGTGGAACCCCGACGTGTCGATATTTGGCATAATGACCCAATAGACATCAACAAAATGCATGAACAACATCCACACAGTGACAATAGCTTGCACTTTCAAATTGCGACGCATGTGCTTGGACATAAAACCAATAAACGGCAGTGCAAAGTGACCCAAGATCAAAAACACAGCAACGGTATTCCAAGATCCCATAAAGTGCATATGGTACCAAGCCGTATCTTCAGGAATATTGGCATACCAGATCAAGAAGTACTGACTAAATGCAATATAGGTCCAAAAAACAATAAAACCATACAAAAGCTTTGCCAAATCATGGTAATGATCAACACGAATAATATCCTGCAAAAATCCTGCCCGGCGCAAAATCAAAGCCAACAGACTGATTGTAGCCAACCCAGCCATAGCACTACCGGCAAAAAAGTAAACCCCAAACATAGTAGAATACCAATGCGGGGTAATAGACATGACCCAATCAACCATTGAAAAGGTCAAACTCAACCCAAACAATAAGATGCCATAAGTAGACGCCTTTTGCATTTTCAAGGTCAATGAATGATCCGCGCTACTGTCTTGGGCAACAGACATGTTGAAAAACTTACGGCCCAACCATACCCACACCGCAAAAAAGACAACGACACGGGCTACAAAAAATGGAATATTCAAATAGGGTGCTTTGACCTGCAAAAGATGGTCTTTCAAGACCTCCGATGCATGCGTCCAGTGATACAACTCATGTAAGCCAAACAAAATGGGTATAAATAAAATAGCCATCAACCCAGCATTCTTCATCAGATGCTCAGACAAACGGCGAACAACAACACTCCAACCTGCACGGGTCAGATGTTGAATAATCACAAAAAACATACCGCCCAAAACGATACTCAAGAAGAAAACAAAGGCCGTTAAATAACTATAAAAAAAGCGGTGATGGTCTTGTGTGTAGTATACAAAAGACGCAATCATCCCCAAGACACCAACAATAGCAGCTATTTTGGGGAGTTTTTCGGCCAAGGGGCCAGTAAGGGGGGTTCCAGATACCTTCATACGTGTCTCCATTTACTTGATGTTAGACCGAAGGCCCACGGGTACATTTTCTATCGTTGCATTGCGGGCTTGTTGTAACGCGCGCACATAAAGCACGATCGCCCAACGGTCTTCTTCTCTGATCTGCTTAGCATAAGCGGGCATACTTCTCACGCCATGTGAAATGATGCCAAAAAGCTCGCCATCTTTCATATCCACAATACGGCTATCAGCCAAATCTGGTGGTGGCGCAAAGCCACGCGAAATAACCAAACCTTTGCCGGCGCCAGTCTGATCGTGACAAACCGCACAATAAATATTAAAGCGCTCTTGTCCACGCAAAAGCAGTTCAGACGTCACTGCCACAGGCGCTTTCGCGACAAAAGCACCAGACGTTTCTTTGCCTTGATAAAAACGGTTATCGTCTTTCAAAAATTCGGAACGCTTGTGAATCCCCGTAAAACTCTGAGAATCCCCCCACGCAACAGTCCCCTCAGGAACGGTTAATGGGTCACGCTGAGGCTTTACCTTTGACTGCCAATCAAAGTTTGGATTCGGGTGAATCGGCGGCTTTTCAGAACGGTAACCCCGACAGCCGGTTAATGTCAGACCCACAATAGCAACACACACTAAAATAAGATTTTTGTTCATAATTACGCCTCTACCGTTTCGATGTGCTTGCCGCCCAACTTCTCAAGAAGTCGGGTGGTATCCACCTCTGAATAGTGGGCATCATCCGATTCCACACTCACAAAAAAGCCGTGAGACGATGCAATCGCAAAACGCTTATAGTTAAATACAGAATGGTACAGTTGCGGCAAACGGTTCAACGCAAACATTCCAAAAACAGCAGCAATACCAGAAAACAAAACCATCACTTCGAAACAAACAGGAACAAAAGCCTGAAAGCTAAAAAGCGGCTTGCCACTCACTGTAATTTCATAAGCAAAAACAGAAACCCATGTTTGCAACAAAAATCCACAAGTCAATCCGGTCGCACCAAACACAAGAACGATCCAACCCAAAACAGATTCTTTCAAGCCCATCGCAGCATCCATGCCATGAATAGGAAAGGGCGAATAGGTTTCAAACTTCTTGTATCCAGAATCCCGAAGTCCTTCAGCCGCCTTCATCAGACTGCCAGGACTATCAAATTCAGCCATTAGACCATAAATCGATTTACCCATGATGTGTCTCTCCATGATGCGGATTGGCCTCAGGCATAATGCCTTTGACTTCTGAAATAGCGATCATTGGCAAAAATTTCAAAAACAACAAAAACAATGTAAAAAACAAACCAAAGCTACCCAAGAACTGACAGATCTCAACCCAAGTCGGGGAATAGTACTCCCAACTAGAAGGCAAAAAGTCACGATGCAAAGACGTAACCGTGATAACAAAACGCTCAAACCACATCCCAATGTTCACGATAATCGAAATAACAAACATGATAGGAATACTGGTTCTGATTTTTTTGAACCAAAACAACTGAGGAAACAACACATTGCAAGACACCATCGTCCAATAGGCCCAAGCATAGGGACCAAAGGCACGACTAACAAAGGCAAAAGCTTCGTACTCATTACCAGAATACCAGGCAACAAAAAACTCCATACCATAGGCGTAACCAACCATGGTACCTGTCGCCAAAATAATTTTATTCATCGTCTCAAGGTGATGCATGGTGACCATGTCTTTGAGCCCAAAAATCTCACGGGCCAAAAGCATCAAGGTCATTACCATCGCAAAACCAGAAAAGATCGCACCCGCTACAAAGTAAGGGGGAAAGATCGTGGTATGCCACCCTGGCAATTGAGACGCCGCAAAGTCAAAACTAACAATAGAGTGAACAGACAAAACCAACGGTGTAGATAGCGCCGCCAAAATCATGTAGGCCTTTTCATAATGCTGCCAATGCCTGTTGGCACCACGCCAACCCATAGAAAAAATACCATACACAATTTTCCTAGTTTTGGTAGCAGCCCTATCACGAAGCGTGGCCAAATCAGGGACCAACCCAACGTACCAAAACAGCAAAGAAATCGTAAAATACGTACTAACCGCAAACAAATCCCAAAGCAACGGACTTCTAAAGTTGCCCCACATTTGCATAGAGTTTGGTACAGGGAACAAATAATAAGCCACCCAAAAGCGACCAACGTGAAACCCGATATACAAACCCGCACACATAACCGCAAAGATGGTCATAGCCTCCGCAAAACGGTTAATAGATGTCCGCCATTTCTGACGAAACAAAAAGAGAATCGCAGAAATCAAGGTCCCTGCGTGCCCGATACCAATCCAGAATACAAAGGTAACAAGATCCCAACCCCACATAACAGGATTGTTCAGACCCCAAACCCCAACGCCTTCCCAGACCAAATAACCCAACATAGACAACAACAGCAACAAAAAGGAAATAGAAGCAAAAAGACCAATGAGCCACCACGTCGGCGCCTTAGACTCAATAGGCTTACATACCACATCAGAAATACTGGCGAAGGTATGATCCCCCAAAACCAATTTCTGACGTTTCGACGGATCGTCCGCCAACACCTGTTTATCCATCACTAAGAAACCCTTTCTACAGTCTCAAGTCTCGGATTGGGGTTCCGAATCGCAGCCAAATAAGAGGTCCGCGCCTTCAGATGCAACCCTGACAACATATGATAATCTCGGTGCTGCGCTTTAAGCTTCGCCACACGACTTTCGGAATCCAAAATATTCCCAAAAGCAATCGCATCAGAAGGACATGTTTGTGCACATGCTGTTTGAATTTCGCCATCTTGGATTGCGCGACCTTCATTTTTGGCAACAATACGTGTCGAACTAATTCGCTGCACACAATACGTGCACTTCTCCATAACACCACGCATACGAACCGTGACATTGGGATTAAATTGTTTTTGAACTGTTTTATCCGGCTCTTTAAGATAATCAAAAAGATGCACACGGTCTTTTGCAACAGCTTGAGGATTACGCTGATGATAATCCAAGAAGTTGAAACGACGCACTTTAACAGGGCAATTATTGGAACAATACTTGGTACCAATACAACGGTTGTACGTCATATCGTTCAAGCCTTCGTCCGAATGCGTTGTCGCAGCAACCGGACACACTTGCTCACATGGTGCATTTTCACATTGCAAACAGGTCACTGGCTGCTGCACCATCACAGCGTCTTCTTCTGTACCTTCATAATAACGGTCCAGTCGAATCCAGTGCATTTCACGACCATTGGCCACCTGATCTTTACCAACGATAGGAATATTGTTTTCTGACTGACAAGCGATCAAACAAGCATTACACCCAGTACACTTACTGAGATCAATCGCCATACCCCACTGATATCCGGTATCGTAAGCTTTTTCTTTCCACGGAGAAATCAAAGGCGGATGCTCTTCCATTTCTTTCGCAAATTCAGGGTTCTCTTTGTATTCCGCCACATCACCTTCACGGTACAAAGGACGCCCCTCCATACCCCAGTGATCCTGAGTTACAGCAACTTTATAAGTCCCAGGAAGTTTTTCAAGTGTTGCGCCAGCCTGAGTATAGCTACCACCAAATACAGGGTAGACATTGAAACCCGTGTTTTTACCAACACGCCCAACAGAGTTACGGCCATATCCAAACAAGAGCGTAACCGTATCGTCCGCGTGACCTGGTTGCACCATAACCGCTGTCGTCAATTCTTGACCGTTCACCGTCAACTTCGCCAACATCACTTTAGACGATGTTTCACGATCATTCACATCCTGAATAGGACTATCAATACCACCAACACGGGGATCCAATCCCAACTTACGCGCCGTTGTACGACTCACAAAAGCAGCATTATCCCAAGTCAACTTCGTGACAGGATCTGGCAACTCTTGCAACCAACCATTATTGGCAAAACGCCCATCATATACTTTAAAATCAGGTCTAAAAGAAACCTGTAGCCCAACCGGGCCCAAATCACGCAAACCACCAAGCGTCGACAACAACGTTGATGTTTTCGCACGAAAAGACAACGAAGCGCCAGACTCACTCACAATACCGTTATGCAAAACCTTGCGCCATGCCGCATCGGAAAGAGAACGATACCCCTGACGCAACAGCGCAAAATCATCAGCATCTTTCCCGCCAACCAAGGCTAGAAAAGAGGTATCAGACAAACTGCTATACAACGGCTGAATTAACGGCTGCACAACACTAACCGTGCCATCTATCGCCTGAAAATCACCCCAAGATTCCAAAACATGCGAACGCGGAACCTGCCATGTCGCAACAGCACTGGTCTCATTCGGATGTGTCGCCAAATGAACACTTGTAGGAACAGCCATCATAGCCGCTGCAAAATCAACATCCACAGGTGTGTCATAAACAGGGTTTCCACCCACAACAATCAAAGCAGACACCTTCTCTTGGCGAATAGCCGCAGACAAATCTCGGATAGAGGACAAGCTGTCGCCCACCGTATCAAACAATCCGTGAACAGCGTGATACGTCAAAGACGTCCCAACAGAACCCAACGCCTGATTCACCAAAGCAACTAGACCGTGAACCCAAGCCGGCATGTTCGCACCGGCAACAACCAAGCTACGCTTACCTTCAGACAAAAGATCCGACACAATAGCGTCCAACGTAACGCCCGCCAGACCGGACTGACGAACACCCGTGAAACGGCCAAGACCTGAAACAACATCAGAGTAACCGCCAACTTTGGCCAACACACGAACAGCAACTTCAATTGCCAACCCCTCAATAGCTTGAGGAGACAAACGAAAACGGTGATCCGCCTTACCACCCGTCACACTATAGTGAGACTCCGCCATATACAGACGGTTCATATCATCTTTATTTTCAGGGTCTCTTCTAGCAGAAAAAGCCTTGGCATACTTAAGGTTACCCAAATCCATACCCAAGAAATCTGCATCCAAAGACAAAACGCGATTTGCAGCAGCAAAATCATACAACGGCAACGCTGAACGCCCCGCCACAAGAGACAAACCTTCAACAATCGCGTCCTGGTTAACCGAGTCGTAACGATACACACCCAGCTCAGGAAATTCCGCTTTCAATGAAGCCAACACACGTTGATAGGCAGGCGAAACATTTTCTTCAGTCAAAATCGCAAGACCACGACCTTTGTCTTTGCGCCATGTCGCAGAAGCACCCAACACCCACTGTTTAAACTGAGCAAGCGTCGCTGCCTCGCCTTGAAAAAGAGGCGTCTTCAGCCTGTCCGGGTCATACAAGTTCAAAACAGACGCTTGATGCCAAGCATTTGCCGCACCAGTCCCCATAGGATGCTGAGGATTACCCTCCACCTTCGTCGGACGACCTTCATGACTCTCGACCAACAGCCCAGCAACATCCAACCCGACAGCCATCGACGTCGCATAATACACAGGACGACCAGGAACCAACTGTTCCGGCGCAGATGCATAAGGACGAATTTTCTGAACAGGCTTACGAATATTCATCGTACAGCCAGACGCCCCAGCCAACGCAATAGACGCACCCATAAGCTTCAAAAAAGTACGACGACTTAAAGGGTCCTCCAAGACAGATGCTTCTGCTGGAAACTCTCTATCAACAAAAGCTTGTACCTCGGCAGAAGAGGAATCGTCTTCTGCGCTTCTCCAATACGAGCGATCCTTTATCTGTGACATGTATTACAATCCTCTCCAGGGCGAATCTGATAGGCCTCGCGAATAACGCGACCTGTAGCCAACGCATCGTCGGCTTTCCAATCCATTTTCGTCACCAATTCTTTCGGCCGCAAATTGGCATCAGGAGCACGGTGACAATCCAAACACCAACCCATACTTAACGGCTCAACCTGATGAACCACGTCCATCTGATCAACGCGACCATGACATGTCACACAGGAAACACCCGAATTAACATGGCGACTGTGATCAAAGTAAACATAATCAGGCAGCTGATGCACCTTTACCCACTCAATAGGTTTACCTTCAGTAAAGCTCTCATGTATCTTGGCTATTTCAGGACTATCTGTCTTCACAACAGCATGACAATTCATGCAGGTTTCCGTAGTAGGAATGGTCGCGTGAGACGATGTCTCTACATTGAAATGGCAATAACGGCAATCAATACCTAGATCACCCGCGTGCAGCTTGTGACTATAGTTAATCGGCTGCTTTGGCGTATACCCAACCTCGAGACTTTTGGGACCTAACCAATACCAAAAAATAAATACCAACGTCAAAAACGCCAGTGCCGACCCTAAAAACATAAAGGCAGGAAGTGTGTTAACCCATTTTGGGAACACCGGGGACTCGTATT
>JAGYJO010000119.1 GCA_018402095.1 bacterium | reverse complement strand
GTCTTCGAACAGAATTGTATTTTCTGCCAATGAATCAGCCTATTTGCGGCTTAGTGTCCCAGGTTTTTTTCCTGATAACAGGATATCAACACAGACTGTTTTTGAAGGTGAGAATGCCGTGATCTTTTCTGCTATAGGCGTTTCGGAAAACAGATATACAGCGGTCTGGGAGCTGGAAGATTTGGTCGGAAATGTGGCGACAAAAGAGATGTCCATTGTGGTAGACCGTAGTCCGCCCAAACTACTTGCTTGGGCTTTGCCTCCGGTCATAGACTTGCGTTCTCCTGTCTATGTGTCTTATTTGGCAACAGACAATTTATCATCCGGGGTCACCGGACAATGGGCCGTCCACGTTGGGACGGAATGGAAAGAAATAGGTATAAACGTAGGTGCCGGTGTATCAGTCAATCTCACGGAGCTCATACAGAAAGCTGCACCCAATATTGTTGATGGGCCCTATGTTTTTGGTATGTCTCTTTGGGATGACTATGGCAATGAGCAGCGCGTCACCCGTTCAGTAGCGCTTGGCCATCAACCTGTATCTGTTAGTATGGTGCCAGTGGGTCCCGTGTCGATTCAAGAGACCTTGTATTTGGCACCTTATATCATGACGAATGGTCGTTTTTCCGAATTAAAAACATTCAAAGCGCAATTGTTTCGGACCACTGGCGAGTTGGTTCACCGTTTTGAGACAGTGTCGTCATCAAATGTTGTTTCTCTGGGATCAAAGACGCTTCCTTTATTGCCTGAAAAGTTGAGGCTTCTTAAAGATGGTGTATATGACTTGCAGATAGATACGGTCTCTATGGTGGGGATTCCTGCGTCGTTTCGTGTCTCTGTAGATATTGATCATGCGCCGCCTTCTATCGTAACTGTTTCTGTGAACAATATGCCTTATGCCTATGTGACAGCACCGATAACGGTGTCTGTATCTGGTACAGACAGAACCGGGAAATTGAGTGCGTTGACCTTGTTCTACCAATCAACCATGTTGGCGACTACGAAGACATTTGTTGGCGGAAATGCCAGCGTCACAACCAACGGGTATATTAAAGGACAAAAACTGACAGACGGTCGCTATCCTTTTACTGTCGTTCTTTCCGACAGTGTGGGGCATCGTGTAAGCCAGGATGTTTTGATAGAAATAGATACCCACGCGCCTGGTATGAGTACAGTGAATGTGTCTTCGGAATTGTTGTTGGTACAGGGTGCGACTGATCAACGGTATGTGCGTGTACAGATGACGGCTGATGAGCTAGCGACTCTGGAGATACGGGTCTTGAAAGAAAACGGAACGCTCTACAGATCTTTTGCTGCGCCGAACTACGCCACTACGTGGACATGGGAATGGGATGGGTATTCTAATCAAAAAGAAATAGCGGATGGCCGTTATCGTTTGGAAACGGTTTTAACGGATAAGGCTGGGAATATTTCCAGGATGGTACATCCAAACATCATTACGATTTCGAATGCACCACCTGCAGTGACAAATTTGCAGGTATCTCCGGCTATACTGTCTGCAGGGAAAGAAATGACAATTCGCTTCGATATCCCGAACGATGGTTTTTTATCGGGCGTAATCAGAGACTCCCGAGGTGTGACTGTCAATGTATTGGCGGATGCCTTGCCTGTAAAAAAATCTGTGGGCGGTCTTTTGATATGGACTGGACTGGATACTTCTGGTGCTATTTGTCGGGATGGCGAATACACCTTGTTACTGCACTACAAAGACAAGTATGGGGTAGCACTACCAACGCCGGTGACCCGTGTTTTGTATCTGGATACAACGGCACCCTATATAACACGGGTGACCAGCAATGTCAGTACATTGGGGACGGGATATCCCGACACTATGGAGGTTCAGCCCTTTACGCTGTCGTTTTCACTATCGGAAGTCAGTACGGCAACGATTGTGCTCAAATCTCAACATGGATCTCCGCAAGTATTGGACGAAAAGCTCTTCTTGGCTGGAGATCATGTTTGGTCGTGGCCGTTGGAGAATCGTCGCTCTTTGGCTGCTGGCGCCTATGCGTTGCGTGTGACCCTGATGGACAGCGCGGGGAATGTGACCACTTATGATCAGCCTCTGGGCGTCCTGTCCTATACGCCACTCTCGATCACGACGGATAAGCCCTACTATCTTTTTTCACCCAATGGTGATGCTGTTGCAGAATCTGTTCAGACCTTGCTCTCTATCACAGGTAGTGGGGCTATTTTTGTTCGTTCCGGTGTGTATACGGCCGCTGGACGGTTGCTGCAAGATATGGGGGAGCAAGAGAGTTCAGGGGCTTTGTCTTTGGAATGGCAGGGTCAAGACTCTTTGGGGACTGTGCAATCTGATGGTGTCTATCAATGGATAGTGGATGCCAGGGATGGGTTAGGGACCGTTGCCCATACGGCCTTACCTATTTATTTGACGACAGCCCCTGCTGTTTTGTCTGTGACGGATAATGGCCCTTCTTTTTCTTTTAATCACAATGGTTTGAAAAACAACCTTTTATTTTCCTTTGAGGTGGCATATCCGGACCTACTTTATGATGTAGATAGGTATAAACAAAAAAGTGCCCTTAAATGGCAAATTTTCCAAAACAATACAGTTGTGCAAGAAGATTTCTTCGAAATTACAGACAAATATACAGGTACCTACGATGGCGCAGGTCTTAGCCCAGGGCCATTCGTCATGGTCGTGTCTGGAGAGGCGACCGATAGGGTTCAATTAGAAACGGTTTCTTTGAACTATACCTATGATACGGCTGCGCCGGTTCTCGGGGATGTTTATTTGGCGAATAGTGCTTGGGGTGTTATTTCAACATCGGATACACGGTTGGTCGGAAATTCGGTGTCTGTTAATTACGATTTGGTCAAAATGATGGTGTATACAGATGATGCCAAAGAACTACGCTTGTCCTATGCCGGTGGTTTTTTTGTGGTGAGTGGGAATGTTGGTGTTTTTGATTCGTTACAATTTTCCACAGACGGATCGCATGTTGTTTCGGTGAGCGCGGTGGATACCTTGGGGAATCGCTCGGTTACCCGTGATGTGACGATTAAAATTGACCGGCGTGCCCCGACGCTGGCGTTGGCGACGATGAAAGGGTATTCGCCTGTCCGTGGTGTGGGGGATCTGAAATCTGTCTTGGCCGAAGGTGCTTATCAGTTCGATATTCTTTTCGATGAACCTCTGAAACCGGGTCTGACGCCTGTCTTTACATTGGTAGATAACTCTCAAATAGACGCAGAGATTCCGATGTCTGCTTTGGCATGTGAGGGCACCCTTTGTTTCGGACTCTTGGAGATCCTTCCTGAAACGGTGAATGGTGTCTTTGATCTGCATGTGACGGGATATCAGGATCTGGCTGGCAACACGACGGCCAGAAGTGTATCCGGTTTCGTAACCATTGATACCGTTGCGCCAGCCACTCCTCAATTGCTTATACAAGAAAATGTGACGGGAAGTGTCGTATATTACCCTCCATTTCAGGCTGAGATAGGGTCTGTTTTACATTTGTTCGTAGATGAAGAGTGGCGTGTCTCCGGCTCAATCACTCATGATGTTTTCTCACTTCCGTTACATCTATCAGAGGGAACCCACGCGGTGATAGCAAAAGTCGAAGACGCGGCTGGCAATATTTCTCCTATGTTTCAATATGGTATTGATGCTGACTTCACGGCGCCAGGTTTAATTGAATCGTCATGGCCAATAACGGCCTATCTCAAAACAGGTACCTATTCGGGCTTTGTACGGTTTAGCGAGTCTCTGGATACGGATATTTTGCCAACGGTGACATGGGTAGGTGATGCTGATATTCCGGTGACGGTGACGGCTATGGCGGACGATCGCATGTCGGTTGCTTTTGAACTGACAGATGGGATGATCAACGCTGCGTATACATTGCGGGTTTCTGGTGCCCAAGATGGGGCAGGAAACATCATGTCAACGGCTTCTATAGGGTCTGTTGTCGTGGACACCGTGCGACCCAGTACGCCTGTTTTAGAGAATTTACCCGTGGTTATTGGGTCGTCTCTTTACCAAGACAAGGTGAACTTGGGTCAGTCTGGTGTGACCTTGTCTGTCATGGTAGATAGTACCTTGGTTGCGGAGACATGGGTAACGGCAGATGCCTATGCCTTATCATTGAACTTGGATGAGGGTTATCACGATATTTCATTGCAAACAAAAGACATGGCGGGGAATCAATCCGCGATTGCCATCCATCAGATTCGGGTGGATCTAACCCCCGCTGGATTCCTGTCCGAGGACCTTTCTGATAATCGTACTCTAAAGGCTGGAACTTATAGTGGGGATATCTTATTTAATGATCCGCTTGATGCCACGCATGTGCCCTTTGTGGTTTTGGCTGGCACGGTGGATATACCTCTCTCTGTTGTCTCCGTTTCAGACAATCGTATCTCTGTCAGTGCTACAATTCCGTCCACTATAGCCAATGGTAGTTACCAATTACGTGTGTCGGATCTGAAAGATAGTGCAGGACATGTTTCCAGTCATGTCGTGAGTGCGTCCTATGTTGTGGATACGGTTGTGCCTGTCACGCCGTCTTTGGTAACCCATACTGTGCTCACGAATAGTGTGGTTTATACGGATATGGTGACGGCTGAAGTAGG
>JAGYJO010000118.1 GCA_018402095.1 bacterium | reverse complement strand
GAACTCATTTTGAATGATGGCAAAGAAGTCGCCGCTGATGCAGAGGTCATGCCTCCGAAAATTGTTCAAATCGAAGACAAGTCTGTTTCCCTAAAAGAATTGGCGGCAAAGCTTGAGGTTGAGCTCCCGCGTATTATGAAAGCCGTTTTGGAAAAAGGCCTTTTGTTGAGTTTGAACTCTGAAATTGACCCCCAGTCTGCGTCAGAGATTGCGACAAAACTGAATATCGTTTTGGAAATCACTGGCCGTGAAAAAGTCATTAAGCAAGATCTTCGTGAAAGTCTTGAGAAGATCGAAGAGACTGAGATCGATCACCATTCTGAAAACTTGGTGGAACGTCCGCCTGTTGTGACCATTATGGGGCACGTTGACCACGGTAAAACCTTGTTGCTAGATACGATTCGTAAATCAAATATCATATCTGGCGAAGCCGGTGGGATTACCCAGCATATCGGTGCCTATCAGGTGTCGACACATGGCAAGAAAATCACCTTTTTGGATACACCAGGTCACGCTGCATTTACAGCATTGAGAGCCCGTGGTGCGCAGGTCACAGACATTACGATTTTGGTAGTGGCTGCCGATGAAGGTATCAAGCCCCAAACGGTTGAAGCGATTCACCATGCCAAAGCAGCGGGTGTACCTATCATTGTTGCGATGAATAAAATGGACAAGCCTGATGCCGACCCTGAACGTCTAAAGCAGCAATTGAGCGAACATGACTTGGTTTCTGAAGACTGGGGCGGCAAGACGATTATGGTGCCTGTTTCTGCGAAAACGCTACAAGGTATCCCTGAATTGTTGGATATGATTCTATTGGTGTCTGAAATGCAGGAATTGCGTGCCAATCCTGAAGGCCCTGCGAAAGCGGTTGTTATCGAATCCCGCTTGTCTCGTAAAAAAGGACCTGTTGCGACGGTATTGATCAAAACCGGTACCTTGCGGGTGGGTGACTTTTTTGTCATCAATTCTGGTTTGGGAAAAGTCCGTGCCTTGCTTAATGACTTGGGTCAAAAGGTTGAGTCTGCTGAACCAGGGATGCCTGTTGAGGTGATGGGTATTTCTGATGTACCAGCACCTGGAAGTATCTTGGAAGTCAAAGCGACAGAGCGCGAAACCCGTGATATCTCTGAAGAGAGACAGTTGGAAGAAACGGGCGATTCAGCGACCAACTTCCGTTCTGTTTCTTTGGATAGTTTTGCAGACATTCGTTCTGAAGGCCGCCATACACGTCTCAACCTCATCATCAAAGCAGACGTGAATGGGTCTTTGGAGGCACTAACAGCAGCGGTGCAACAGATTGAAGCCAGAGATGTCAGTCTTGGTTTGATCCACGCGGGTACGGGTCCTGTGACTGAAAACGATATCATGTTGGCGAAAGCGTCATCTGCCATCGTGATTGGTTTTGGTATCGCGGTGAGTCCAGAAGCCCAAAGGTTGGCGGATTCTGAAGGCGTTGAAATCAAACTGTATACGATTATTTATAAAATTTTGGATGATTTGCACCGTGCCGTACAAGGCTTGTTGAAACCAGAGTTTGAAGAAGTTGAGTTAGGTCGTGCCGAAGTCCGCCAATTGTTTTCTTTCTCCAAAATTGGAACGATTGCAGGCAGCTATGTGCTTTCTGGTAAATTGCAACGCCAAGCAATGGTACGGGTATGGCGCAAAAAAGACATGCTGTTTGAAGGTAAGTTTGATTCCTTGAAGCGTTTTCAAGACGATGTCAAAGAAGTGGCTACTGGATTTGAATGTGGGATCGTTATCGATGGCTATGACAAGTTGGCCGTTGGTGACCAAATTCAAGCCTATGTGATGCAGGAAAAGAAGCGCTAGGTGTCTCGTATAGAGCGTCTCGAATCTCTGATCCAGCGTGAAGTTGCCAGGGTGATCACACGGCGTATGCCCCATGCCAATTTGGGTTTGGTGAGCATTACCCGTGTGAAATTGGCACCAGATTTGACTACGGTGACGGTGTATTACAGCCAGTTTGGGTCGGATGCAGACAGACAAAAAACACGGCGTTTCTTGTCTCAAGCTTCTGGGTTTATCAAAGGGGAAGTGGGTCGTGCGATGAGTACTCGGACTGTACCGAACTTCCAATTTCTCTACGATGATAGCATCGCTAAGAGTGCGGATATGGTCGTCCGTATCAATGCGATTATTCAGGATGATATCACAAGCTAAGTTTTTTTCGGATCTGCTTTCCTCTGCGAAAGGGATTCTTCTGACAGCACATCGGGATCCAGATCTTGATGCGGTAGGCTCGACCTTAGGTGTGTGGCATCTCTGTCGTCTTTTGGGTATTCCGGCAACAGTGTGGTTGTCGGATCCGCTTCCCAAGGATTGCGATGTTTTACCGGGTGCGGACCGGATTATGCGGACGTTGCCCACCGAGGGAACCTATGATCAGGTTTGGGTTTTGGATGCGTCCAATATCGATAGGGTCCGTGACGTGGCGTTATTGAAGGCCTTTGCGGCGGGCCGCACACTCGTCAATGTGGATCATCATCCGGACAACAGCCAGTTTGGGGATCACAATCTCACCCCTATTATTTCATCGACGTCGGAACTGGTTTTTTGGACATTTTTGCATGCCTCTGGTGGCGCACTTTTGGCCGACGTAGCGACTGACAAACAGACGCTATCGAATATGGCGACCTGTCTGTATGCGGGTGTGTGTTTTGATACGGGGCGTTTTTTGCATGACAGTGTGACGGCAAATACCTTTCGTGCAGTCGCCGACTTGGTGACCTATGGTGCGGATTTGGCGTTGATTCGGCATCATTTCTTTGAAAACAAATCACCCGCCAACTATGCCCTGATGCGCTATGTGCTGAATCATATGGTGGTCTCTCCCTTGGGTTATATTTATGTGGAAATTCCCGTGTCTATGGATGAAGCGGAAATGAAATCCGTGGACATCATTCGTGATATGGAAGGCACGTCGGTAGCCTTGTCTTTTCGTGAAACTGTATCGGACGGTATCAAGGTCAGTTTGCGGTCCAAAAGTGACTTCAATGTCTCGCTTTTTGCTGCACAGTTTGGCGGCGGCGGCCATGTGAAAGCGTCGGGGATTACCCTTCGTGACGTGTCGTTGTCCGAGGCGAAGACCCGTGTTTTGGCTGCGTTGGAAACGGCCCTCTCTCGTGAATCCTGACGCCGTAAATTTGCCTGCGGGGCCTGATTTCGGTGCATGTATTGCCGCGTCACACCGCGATTTCCCAAAGCTAGCAGAAGGTCTTTTACTCATTGATAAAGTACCTGCGATGACGTCTTTTGGGGTGGTGGCACGTATTCGCAAGCAAACCGGCGTGGCCCGTGTGGGACATGCCGGGACTTTGGATCCTTTTGCGACAGGAATTTTGGTGGTGGGTGTGGGAAAGACCTATACACGGCAGCTAGAGTCTATTCAAAAACTACCGAAAACCTACGTGGTACGGATGGTCTTGGGAATAGAAACCGATACCCTCGACAGAGATGGGAAGGTCTTACGTCAGGACGTTGGGGCTGTAGGCTTGGCGATCACAGCGGACCAGGTAGCGGCGGTCTTACCTCAGTTTGTTGGCGAATTGGATCAGATACCCCCTATATTTTCCGCTAAAAAAGTGGATGGCAAAAAAAATTATGAACGGGCACGGGCTGGTGAAGTTGTCGTGCCGAAGGCCTCTCAGGTGCATGTCTATAGCATCGAGATGCATGACTTTGTGCCTGGCGAATACCCGTTGGCGACGCTTGAAATAGCCTGTGGCAAGGGAACCTATATTCGCAGTATCGTGCGAGACGTGGCGGCTGCACTTGGCACCGTGGGCTATGCCAAAGATTTGATCCGTACGGTGGTTGGGGAATGGCAGTTGGCGGATTGTTTGGCGGGGGAGAAGTGGGGGTAGGGCCCTGAGTTTAAACAAAATGTGTAACTGTTTAGTCCCTACGCGGAATCTAAAGGAGGGTAGCCCTTTGAAGCCTGAACGGACATCAGGGTGTTATGGAAAAAGGAACGTATATGGATAAAATCACTCAAATAAAACAGCTTGTTAGTGAAATCAATCGGTTGCATCGTGAATTTTCACATGATTATTTTGAAGCCGGTAAAATTGAAAAAATCAATCTATCGAGAACTATCGTACATGTTCCTGTACCCCATCTCTACACGTATCGTCTAACCCTACACGAGAGCATCAATGATTACCTGATGATGGCGAATATCGATATCAAATATTTTTACCGAGTGAAAACGCGGGAGAGTATTGATGATAAGATTGCGCGTTTTTCAATCCGTGAAGATCAATACCCTGTTAATAACTGGCTTAATGATATTTTTGGTGCCCGTATTGTTCTCAATGCTCATGACATAAAATTAGTTATGGATTGCCTAGATGACTGGCAAGATGCATTGAGCCTGAAAAATTGGTATCTGCGCAATAAAGAGGGGTATCGCGGCTTGCATATTTACTTTAAAAACAAGACTAACTTTTATTTCCCTTGGGAGCTGCAAATCTGGGATGAAGAAGACCTCCAAAGTAACATTCAAAATCACGAGAAATTTAAGCGGAACTTTATTAACGCCTGAGCGCGCATACCGCCTACGCATGTTGTGGCGGCATTGGGGCTGTGGGTTATGCCAAAGACTTGGGACT
>JAGYJO010000117.1 GCA_018402095.1 bacterium | reverse complement strand
AAACAACCAACCACGCCAAGGAGATCATCCATGCCATATTTCAATCGCAGAATCGCCGTCCCATCCGCACATGCTTTAACTCAAAATCATGACGTAGTCGTTGCCGAAGAACTACCGACGCCACCCGCACTCCCTTTAGATCCAAATGCCATCGTGGTATCCGTAGAGGGCACAGCCCAAGTATCCACACTGTGGTTTCAAAACATAAACCCCGCCTCGCCATCAACACGACGACCCGGCAACACGACGCACTTTCTTGAAACCTATCCTCGAGACAGCTCTCTGGCCCATATAATGCGCTCTGGCGTCCGCAGTCGCATGCCCCTATTCGCAGAAAAACCACCTACCGAAGATACCATTATCCCGACGATTGCAAGGCAGGACTATAAACATATCCTCGCACATGAAGGGATTGACGCATTACATCTCTCATCCTCACGAGAAAATACAACTTTAACGGACATTAGATCCACGCTAAATCAACAACTACAAGAAATAGAAACCAAAAAACATCGACTAGACATCATTCAACTCCATATCGATTCCCATCGCTACAGCATCAGCAAAGACACCACGAATGAGACCTTAAGAAACGAATTAATGAACTTCGAAAATGAATTCAAAAATACAAAAGCAGAATTAGACACGTATGCCGTCGACAAGCTAGAGTCGCTGAATTTTTCCGTAAACAGCCTCATTACAGACGCCGTCACCGAAGCCATTCAGTCATTTAATGCGCGACTCGAAAGTTTTGAAGAAGAAAGTCATTACGAAGCAACAAGGGAACATGCTCACTTACGCAAGCAGGTTCGACAACTGGCGCTCACACTCCTTCAGACAGAGACTACAGGTCCACGGGTTCGGGACAACACAGAAAACAAGGGGTGGATTAACCCTGAAATACCCGAAAACGGAGATCCAGCATTAGACACATGGGCCACCGTCTCAGCGTCTCTCTATAGTCGTTTGGATCAAATAGCCGCCTATGTCCATACCCAAATTCAAAAATATGGACACTCTCACAACCCATTCAGACAAGATACGCCCTTTCAACACATCGTGAAACACACGGTCCCTGGGTTATTGGCGACCGGAGATACCTTCGACTTCTTTCCCGGTCACGACAACCCACTCACAGAACGACGCAGAGAAGCTCTCGCTATGGTCGCATTGCTAGTAGACCCAACACTGCTGCAAGCCTCAGACAAACAATTCTTGAAAAACGAATTGCCCATGCACCGTAATGCCACCACACTCAGCGTCATTTCAGAGCGACACAACCTATTCCATGACACCCACAACTACGACGTCACAGCAGAAAGAATCGCACCAGAGGGAACCGCATCCGCAGCATACAGCGACATTCCCATTGCCACAGCGACAAGCGTCTCAGAAAGTGAGCAACACATGGCAGGCCCCATCACGCATATCGCACCCAAGCCTTCGTCCCCTCCACATTAGCCAACATGCGCAACCCATGCGCCAGCTCTTCGATTTCATCCGTGATGCTTCGGATTTCTCTCTGCAAATTCGGCATCACCTGCTTGGGTGATAGCTTTCGTTCAAACCCCACATTAAAACGTTGCTTGAACGACAATTCGAAATCCCTTATTTCTTGTAACAATTCGCGGTACTGGTTTTTGAGAATTTTGTTGTAATGGCCCAGTCGCTCTTCGGAGAACTCTGCCAATGCCGACGCGTCGATCTGCTCCACCGACAATTGCAACTCCAAAAGGGTGAGCAATGATTTTTTTTGATACGCGTCATTGACCTGTTGCATGAGAATTGTTTTTCGCTCACGCTCTGCCAGATCTTGTTCTTTGTCCGGATGCAAGGCCTTTGCTAGCTGTCGATAGACCTCTCGAATGGATTGGCTGACTTGTGCCTCGGCCTCTTTTTCTTTGGCTTCTTTCGCAAGCGTTTTCGCGGATTTTTTGCGGGACTTTTTGGCCGACTCTCGCGCAGCCTCTTCTGCCGCCATCCTATCTTGCATATGACGCATCCAGTCTTCCGGAGAGTCTCCGACACTGTCATCCAAAGGAATCCCCATGAACGCCGCCATCGCCTCTTTCATTTCTTCAAATTCTTCTTGCTGTTCGGTGTCATAATCCACGCCGTTGTAGCGGGCATAGAGTTCTTTGACCGTGTCATTGGATTCCCCCGACAGGTGTTTTTCTGCCACCAAGCAAATCAGTTCTTCCAGCCTTTTTTTTGCCGTCTTCGACAAGCCTTTGTAGCCATGCGCCTGATCCATAGCCAGCAGCAGCGCTTCGCGTTTGGCATTACATTTTTCCCACAACGGCATAAACTGGGTCTGCAATTTCTGCTGATGCACGACAGATACAGCCTCCCAGGCTGTGAGAATTTGGCGCTTCGCATCGATGTCTTTAATCAGCTTTTGAAATGTTTTTTGGGATTTGGTCAACAATAGGGAATCGGTATCGACAATTGTTTTGACTAGGGATGGTTTGTTGGTTGTCATGGGAAAGGTCTCATTTCTATACACTCTAAAAGTGGCATACATAACAATGTGTAACAAACTATAACAAGGTATAACAAGGTATAACAGGGTATAACAGGGTATAACAAGATCTTGTTGTAAGCGATTCCTACGCCAGGGGGCTTAACAGGGATTCAAAGGGCGTCAGCCCTTTGACATCTCTATATTTCGCTCAGCAAAGCTGAGCGAAATAATGTTTTTTCCCCCTGCACCCCGTCTAGGAAGTGATTACATCTTGTTATACCCTGTTATACATCACTACACCCGCCAGACACTCACCCCCGACAACACCCCCACCATCCGCGCATTGTCCGCCATCACCGCCGGGTCCAAATCTGGATTTTTCTGCGACAAAATGATCCCCAATAACGCCACGCCACGTTGGCGCAAGGCCATCACGCTCAGCATCACCTGATTGATAACCCCCACACGGTTTTCAGAGACCAGCACGACAGGAAACCCCGCATCGGCCAAAATATCCAATAGCATCACCGTTTCCGTATACGGCACCATCAGCCCACCCGAACCTTCAATGAGAACCTGATAACCCGCCTTGTGTAGCCGAGTCGTCGCAGCCAGACACCCTGCCACGTCCAGAGACCGCCCCACACGGGCCGCTGACAAATGGGGTGATACCGGATCGGGGAAATAATAGGGCAGCCTATCGGCAGATACTGTTTCTGGAAATATCAGTCCCGAAATCTCATCATGGGTGGCTATATCTGTCGGAAAAGGCCCCGTTTGTGCCCATTTTTGGGTGATCACAGACACCCCATTCGCGTGCATCGCTTTCGCCAAATGGCCAGTAACCCAGGTTTTGCCAACGTCGGTGTCGGTTCCTACGATGACGATCGGGGAATGCATTGGCAGCTGCGCTGCCACCTCCAAAAACACAGGATCGAAAGGGCGAACGACATCGTCGTGAGCCCTTTCAAAAAACACCCCCCCCCCTTGAGGGGGGCAGGGGGGTGATTCAAACGTCATCTATCTGCACCTAGCGGTGCAATAAAACACCTGGTACGTCGCCATAATCTCTCTATAATGTGCCACATACGCCTTCTCCACTTCCCGAAAAAGCCCCGGCGTCCAATTTTTGGGCCCCTCAGGCAATCCCCGCGTACCCGTATGTTTGATGCTCCGCAATAACGCCGCCAAGCTATCGAATTGTTTTTGGTAACGATACTGATGCACATGCACACCCGAAAAAACCCCTGTCATCGCCGCATGCAAGGACTCACCATCCAAAAACCGCGACGCACTGGTGATCACAGGATGACCCCACACCTGACGAATCACCATCGCCAATTCCCGATAGGTCTCTGGCCCAAAAGTAGACATAACCAAGGGGGCACCAGACTGCATCTGATGACTCAGGTGTGCCAGTGCGGCTTCGGGTTCAGACACCCATTGAAACGTCGCATTCGAGACCACCAAGTCGGCTTTGGTCGCTAGCGCAAACGTCTCAAAACGCCCACACTCAAAGTGAATTCTTGGCGTACCATAATGGGACTGCGCAAACATGACCATCTTCGGCGCAGCGTCGATACCCGTGATTTGCGCGTCGGGATATTCTGTAGCCAATAGGCGGGTCATCGCACCCGTACCAGCACCCAAATCCAAAATCTGCTGATAATTGCCAGACGGGATCAAACACTGCAACTGCTCAAAAGTACGACGCTGAATATCGCTATGCTGATCATAGCGTGCGGCTGATGCTGAAAACTGGCCAACAACATCCCTCACTGCGGAAACAATCCCCGTCTCTGCACGGCGATGGCTTCGAAATAGGACGTCAATGCCGTCGCATCTTTGGATGCAATCAGATCCGACAACGTCGTAATATCTGCGCTAACAGATTTCAAAAAAGACAACACAGCATCTGCATTGTCCAGACACACAGCGGTACCCCATTCGGTTGGGGAGCATGCCACACGGGTCGTGTCACGAAAGCCGCTGCTGATCAGCTGTTTCCCCGATTCGCCATAGGGAGACTTCCGAAGCACATCGGCCGTCAAACAGGCCATCAGGTAGGGGCCATGAGAGGCCAAGCCAACCGCCTGATCATGGTCTGCCGGAGACATATCGACGACACGAAAACCCAAGGCCAGTAGCCAGTGGCGAAAGGTGTCTCGCCGAGGGTCATCGCTGGGC
>JAGYJO010000116.1 GCA_018402095.1 bacterium | reverse complement strand
CAGTCATATTATTTGTTACATTTTTAAAACGTGATTCGGAATCTAACCCAACGAGCTTCGTACGATGTAATTCAGTTCCCTGATACGAGCGCAAAAATACAGCATTATCCGCCGAACTTCGCTTTTCAAAGTGTACATTCCCGTTTAATGGCACCCACTCTTTCGCATGTACCCCCATACAAGCCAAAAGAATTGAAATTATGAAAATACCAACAATATGAAACAAAAGGCCCCTCTTTTTAGAATCTCAAGAAGAAATAAAAATATATTTATTTTATCTTACCTAAAAAAGATTTGTTACCGCAAGAAGATATTAAATGTATTTACATTTCAAACAAAGGGTTTACGTCACACTATACGCGAATCAACACTCAAGCCAAAAAGAAAGCCCTGATATCTTCCTGATAGTGCGTCATCGCATCATTGTAACCCAACTGCGTGAGGCGCTTTGTGAAACTAGGCTCAAAGAGCAAATAGCTAATCAAATCTGACGCTTCTGAGTCATTACCCAACCCACGTACCAAATGCCTCAAAATTTTAGGCATATGCTGGACCTCTTGTGCCGCGATATCTCCAAGGTTTTGGGTCGGACGTATCATACAAATTGAAATAGGCTTCACTGACGACTGAATAGGGTTGGGGATAGCCATCAAGGTATCATTCAGCTTGGTTAAGGAATCGTGATCTAAATCTATCGCATCCAAAAGAACAAAGTTCAAAATGACACTTAAAATTCTGGCCAAGCTTGGCATCTTTACAACCGTCTCAGACAATTCAATTTCTTTACGACGCACCCCGATCACCAAGAGTTTGTCTGCACCCAATTTGATCGCAGGGCTCAAGGGCGCATAGTTACGCAAGCTGCCATCCCCATAATAGTGATCCCCTATTTTCACAGGGGGGAACAACAAGGGTATCGCTGTGGATGCCATAATGTGGTCAACCTGCAACTGCGTTCGTTCACTACCACGACGGCTACGCGACCACTCTGAATGCGCATCAATACTTTGAAAAAAAGTACGACTCCCACCACTGCTATAATTAACAGCGGTAATCGCCAAGGCATCGAGAGAATGGTTACAAATATTTTGCCAGATACGCTCCACTGGCAATTTTTCATTGATCAAACGACGCAAAGGACTGGTATCTAACAAGGCTTGGACCTTTTTCTCTTGATCCAAACCACCCGTCGTCAGCTCCCAAAGCCAACGCATACCCAGCTTTGTCATCGAAAAAGCATCTACATTAAAGATCTGATCTGTGGTGATATTGTCCCACATCCGGCGCAAACGGGTCGATGCACGTCTCAGACGCTCTGAATACGCCGCGATATAAGCAGCATTCAACGCACCCGCTGAATTTCCTGTAATGATGGAAAAAGGTCGGGTGATACCCATGTCATCAGCGATCTCTGCAACGCCCTGCATGACACCTGCTTGATAGGCACCCCGCGCGCCACCCCCTGTTAAAACCAAACCTATTTTAGCCATTGTTATGGAAGGCTATCAAATGTTGGGTAGGCGGTCAAAGTCATACTGAGGCAGCATCCAATCGGTTTTGTTTTTGAGACAAAAAAAAGCCACGCTGCGTACAGCGTGGCTTTTTGAGATCATCGAAAATACTTGGATTAACGAACGTCCTGAGACTCTTGTACCAATTTGTTTTGACGAATCCAAGGCATGAGGTCACGAAGTTGCTTCCCTGTTTCTTCAATAGGATGCGCCGCTCCTGCTGCACGCCATGATTTTAGCTTCTTCGCACCATTTTTGCTGTCTTCGATAAATTCACGTGTGAATTCACCGGATTGAATACGCTCCAAAGCTTTTTTCATCGCCGCTTTTGTGTCAGCCGTGATGATTTCTGGACCTGTGCGATAGTCGCCAAACTCAGCTGTGTTTGAGATAGAGTAACGCATGGTGGACATGCCACCTTCATAGATCAAATCAACAATTAACTTCGTTTCGTGTAGACATTCAAAATACGCCATTTCTGGTGGGTATCCTGCTTCTACCAATGTTTCAAACCCGGCTTGAATCAAGGCTGAAATACCCCCACAAAGAACCGCTTGCTCACCAAAAAGATCGGTTTCGCATTCATCTTTGAATGTTGTTTCGATGATACCTGAACGACCACCACCAACACCCGACGCCCACGCCATAGCCAAATCTTTTGTTTGACCAGAAGCATCTTGTGCAATAGCAATCAAACAAGGAACACCGGCACCTTTTAGGTATTCGCTACGAACTGTATGACCAGGTCCTTTTGGCGCGGCCATGAACACATCCATATCTGGACGTGGCGTGATCAAGTTGAAGTGTACATTTAAGCCATGCGCAAAGGCCAACGCAGCACCGGACTTGATATTGCTTTCGATCGCTTTATAAACATCGGCTTGATATTCATCAGGCACCAAAATCATAACGATATCGGCATTTTTCACAGCTTCCGTTGGGACAGCTACTTCAAAACCTGCTTTTTGAGCACGTTCTGCACTAGGAGAACCTTCGTTCAACCCAATCACAATATTGGTGACGCCACTGTCTTTCAGGTTTAGGGCATGTGCATGACCTTGGCTACCATAGCCAATGATCGCAATACGGCGAGACTTGATCAAATCAAGATTCGCATCTTTGTCATAATATACTTTTAACATAGAGAGAACTCCTTCAGCGGTTTTGGACCGCGATACCATAACTACCAGTGCGATAGTGAGACTCATGTTGTGTTTCTGATGGGAGTACAGGGCAGCCTTGCTGCATCAGTGACCTAAGCCAAAAGCTTCTTTCAAACCAGCCAAGCCTGGGCGAAGTGGAAAGAATTAACAAAGGGCTTAGCTGTTCGGGCATCTCGAAGGGTGAGTCCGCAAGCCCCTGTCAGAATCAACACCACCATAATTTGTAATCGGTGCGTGATGGAGAATCGGACCTGCCTTGGACCCTCTCCCTTCTTGCTCGGCAAAGCCGAGCAAGAAGGAGCCACGAGGGCTGGCGCCCTGACCCCCTCCACATAGCGTACCCATTACCCCTCAAAACGCGCCACACCTGTTAGAGCATTTCATAAAAAAGACATTAATATTTACGTTTTTCATACACTATCACCATTTTTCATGAGATACTCTGCCTATGCGATACACGTCTGAGCTACCCGAACCCAATGCCATACCCGCAGGCTATGCCGCGCTAATCACGATGTACGATCTCGCCGTGCCACGGCCACACAAATTAACGGCTATTGGTGAAAAACACAAAAAGTACGAAACCCCCACATGGAAAGTCCTAAGTCCACGACATGCGCCCGAAAACACCCTGAAAAAACAACTCATATTTGCAATAAAATATGAAGGTATCGATCTCGCCATATTCAATCAACTGTTCAAGAAGACGCCAGTATCCGATATAGAATCCATGATTAGATCCTCTCTACAAAGCGTCTACATGCGACGTATCTGGTTTCTCTATGAATATTTACAAGACACACAACTGGATATCCCAGACACCAAAAAAGGGGAATTCATTCCTCTTTTAGACGATACGCTTTACTACACGCCAGAGGGAATACCGACGCCTAGATACCGTGTACACAACAATTTACCAGGCACCAAAAACTTCTGCCCATTGATCAGACGAACACCCAAACTGGAGGCCTTTATTGGCGAAGACCTGACCACGTTGCTACGACAAAATATAGGCACTGTGCATCCCGACGTACTGCTACGTGCAGCAGCATTTCTGCTGCTAGAAGATTCGAAAGCCTCCTACGCCATCGAAGGCGAAGCCCCGCCACACAACAGGGCAGAGCGTTGGGGCTACATTATTGGCAAAGCGGGACAAGCGCCTTTATCAAAGGACCTTTTAGCGCAACGCCAAGCCGATGTCATCCCAGACACCAGATTCACCCAGATGGGCTATCGCCGCACAGGCGGGTTTATCGGCACCCACGACAGAGACACCAAACGACCTATTCCAGAGCACATTTCGGCAAAAGTGTCAGACTTGGACACCCTCATGAATGGCCTCATAGAAACATCTATACGACTAAAGGACTGTGCCTACCCGCCTGTTTTATCCGCCACGGCCATTGCCTTTGGCTTTGTCTTTATCCACCCATTCGAAGATGGAAATGGCCGTATACATCGATATTTACTACACCATGTTTTGGCAGAAACGGGATTCACACCGCCAGGCATTGTATTCCCAGTCTCTTCCGTTATTTTGGAAAACATCAGCGAATATCGGCGTATTCTAGAAGCGTACGCCAAACCCAGATTACCCCTCATCGAATGGCGAGAAACAGAAAAGGGAAACGTCGAGGTCTGCAATGAAACGTTGGACCTCTACAGATATTTTGATGCCACAGAGCAAGCAGAGTTTCTGTATAGCTGTGTCATGAAAACCATTCACACAACACTCCCAAATGAAGTGGCCTACCTTCAAAAATACGATCATATGAAGCTATTCATCACACAATACATAGATATGCCTGACAGATTGGTAGATCTCTTGATTCAATTTTTGAACCAAAACAAAGGAAAATTGTCGCAGCGTGCACGAAGCAAAGAATTCGAAAAACTCACAGACACAGAAGTTCAGGCGCTGGAATATAAATTTAAAGAAATTCTCGAATAAACCAAGGCTAAATGGAACTATTGAACATCCGTCGCAA
>JAGYJO010000115.1 GCA_018402095.1 bacterium | reverse complement strand
TGTATTTGCAATGAGGTGGCCACGTGTGCGGTAACCTTCTATCAGCTTGATTACGGCAATGTCTTTGTTGTCATAGACAATAGCGCTTTGTGTGTCAGGGAGGATTTGAGAATACTCGAATCCTTCAAAAAACTTTTGCCAGAGGGGCTCAACACTTTCTGGGTTGTTTTTGTACTGAAGGTAAAGATCTTCGACAAAAGCCGGGTTTGTGTTGTTAATGTAACTATATTTTTCCATACGGACATTCTCCGATATTAAATTCCTCAAGTTGAGGCTAAGTGGGTCACGAAAATGACGAGGGCCTAGTATACAACTATGGTCCAAGCGTGTCATTCGATAAAACCAAATCATAGGGGATCGTTTCTTAGCCCGAAGGGCAGAGCCCCCTAAAAACACCCCTTTCGCTCAGCTTTGCTGAGCGAAAGAAAAAAGTCTCAAAGGGCTGCGCCCTTTTTATCCCGTTTCAGCTCCCGTCTAGGTACCTAATTATCCTTGGGTGTTAGTTTTACTTGTGTTGTTTTACAAAATGCTTTTCCATATAACCAACATGGCAATACAAAATCGAAATATGACCGTGAGTCAGCTGAATTTACTTCTCCGAGAGCACTTAGAGACAGAACCTCTGCTCATTAATATCAGTGTCACCGGTGAAATTAGCAATTGGCGTCCCGTGCCCGCTTTGGGTCAGATCTACTTCACGGTATCTGATGGGCAATCGTCTCTGGGTTGCGTGTTGTTTCAGGCTACGATGGCGCGATTGTCTTTTATCCCGAAAGACAAAGAACAAGTTGCTTTAATCGGAAAAATTCGCTTTTTTCAAAAACGGGGAACGGTTCATCTTCAGGTCAATCATATGATGCCTGTTGGCAAAGGGCTACAATCTGAACAGCTAGAAGCCTTGAAATTGAAATTGAGAGAAGAAGGTCTTTTTGATGAGAGTCGCAAACGTGACTTGCCGCGTTTGCCAAATCATGTGGCGGTGATTACTTCGCCAGAATCCGCTGGCTTTGCCGACTTTGTGCGTGTCTTTTCGGCTGGCTTTCCTTGGGCAAAGGTCTCTGTATTTCCGTCTTTGGTACAGGGTCTTTCCGCAGCGACGATGATGCAAAAAGCGTTTGATTTTGCTGAAAAAAGTGAGGCTTCTGTGATTGTGCTATTGCGAGGTGGTGGATCAAAAGAAGATCTGTCTTGCTTTAATGACGAAGCTTTGATTCGTCGTTTAGGCGCCAGTACTAAGCCTGTGATCACTGCTATTGGCCATGAAACAGATACCCCACTGGTTGATTTTGTATCAGACGTAAGAGCCTCTACGCCGACAGCCGCCGCGCAACTTTTGGTGGGGCAATTGGTGCAAACATTGCAATCTGTTTTGGCTGCCGTTGTAGAGGGTGGCGATGTGCTAGACGACAGGGTCAGAGAGATGCAGCGGCATGTCACCAGTAGCCTAGACCGTATGTACATGCATATTGATCACCAACTGAAAACGGCGACACAAAAAACACACATGCTTATGTCGGCTATCAAAATGGCAGATCCGATGGTGCGTTTGTCTCGGGGCTATAGTGTGGTGACGGATACGGCGACTGGGGTTGTGATTCGTCATACAGACCAAGTGGATGCCTTAGATAAATTGACAGTTCATTTGGCTGACGGGGATTTGTCTGTACATGTCGATGGGAAACAGCTGAGAAAACCACTTAAAAAAGATTTCTGATAGCGTCCTTGGGTCCCATCATGAGCAACACATCACCAACAAGCAATTTGGTTGCGCCATAAGGAATAACTGTTTCGTCGCCGCGTTTGATAGAGACAATCAGAATGTTTTGGGGTAGTCCCAATGCCTTGATTTCTTTGCCTGCTGCATCGGAATCTTTATTGATGCGTCTTTTGATCAGTTGTTCAGACGTATGCTCTGCCCAATGCTCCAATTGTTCTGCGCTCTCGTCTTCTTCTGTTTCTTTTAACCCAAGTATAGTGGCTACCCAAGAAAAAGTGGTTCCTTGGAAAAGAATAGACGAAAGCACAATAAAGAAGACAATGTGAAAAAGTACATCCGCATTTGGAATATTGGCCAACAATGGAAATGTAGCAAAGACAATAGGGACGGCACCCCGTAACCCGGTCCAAGACAGAAATAGTTTTTCTTTTGCTGGTATTTTGATGAAGCTCAGGCTTGTGAAGACAGCAATGGGCCTGGCGATAAACATGAGTACGATAGATAATCCAATGCCCGGAAGCGCGACAGGCAATAGTGCGCTTGGATATACCAAAAGACCCAATACCAAAAACATTCCAATTTGCATCAGCCAAGCAATGCCATCGTAAAACTTCACGATATTGCGTTTGTGCGCGGTAAAGGTGTTTCCCAAGACAACACCAGCGATATAGACCGCTAAAAAGGCATTTCCGCCGATTAGAGATGTCATTGAATAGGTAAGTAGTACAAATGCAAGCATTAATACGGGGTATAATCCAAAGTAACTTAGCTTAATATGATTGAGGGTCCATGCCATGGCTTTCCCCATTAATCCGCCTAAAAGCGCACCAAAAAAGACTTGTTTGATAAACATGGGGATGAGTAAAAATGGGCTTTTTTCTGGCATGGTAATCAATGTGATCATGGCGATGGTCAAAAAGTAAGCCATGGGGTCGTTGCTACCGGACTCTAGTTCTAGCGTGGGTTTGAGTTGTCCCTTTAATGCCAATTTTTTGGACCTTAAAATAGAGAAAACGGCTGCCGCATCGGTAGAAGATACGATAGCGCCCAATAGCCCGGCCTCTAACCATGTGAACTCAAAAAAAAGAACGGCAGAAAATCCGACAATGCCTGCGGTTACAATAACCCCAAGGGTGGATAATAATACGCCTTGTCCTTAGTGGGTTTGATATTCCTTCACTGGTATCCAGACCGCCAGAAAAGAGAATAAAGGCCAGAGAAAGGACCCCAACACTTGCGCAAAATAAGCGTTATCAAATGAATGCCGCCTACGCCTTCTGGATCTCGGCCAGCATACCAACACTCAAAAGCAAGGAGCTGGCAACCCAAACCAACTGACATTTTGCTCAATCCGATACTGAGAAGGGACGAGTATAGATCCGACGAATAGAACGCTTTCAACAGAAAAAAATGAGGGGTCATAGATCAATTATAAAGCAAAGACGCCGCTGTATGGTGAGTCTTTTTAAAGGCTAAATACGCCAGTTGTGGTATTTGGCACTATTTAAGAAAATAGTGGGGTGAGTAATTTCCACAATGCCATCGGTTGATTTTCTGCATCAATGTCTGTGTAACTTAGTTTTTTGTATAAACTTTCATAAACAATGGGCATTTGATGGTTTAAGTAAGTGTTTGCTGTTTTGAATTCAGAGGCCTCATGCGCTGTTTTTTGACTAAGGGCTTCGTGAAGGGCGTTACCTTTTTCGATATATCGTTTGAGCGGATCATGTTCGTCACTATTGGCCGGTGTGACTTCGAAAATAGTGTACAGTGTGTCGGTCAGTTCTTTGACCCATGCCATTGCCCAGTTCGCCACATCGTCTAATAGTGCGAGAGCTGTGTTTGTATCCAACCAGCGTCCCGGGTCTTGTATGGGAGATTGCATCGCGGCCATGACAGGTAATATCAAATGAGAATAAGAAAACATATGGGGCGTATTGGTGTCGTAAAAATAGGCATCAGAGAGATAAAGCCCAAAGCAACGACGGGCTTGTATGGCTTCGGTGTGTATACGGTCTACTATTTCCAAAATAGGGCCTTGGCCATAGCTACTTTTTGGGGCAATATCTGCGAGTAGTTCCAGCAATGCGATGAGAATGTTGTCGCCTAGTAATTGGCTGCTTTCAGCCATGAGGGCACTGTTTTCTGGGAGTCTGTCATGTTGGATGATGCCATGTCCGACTTCATGTGCGGTGAGCAATAGCTGCATGTCTGATAAAAAATGAGGGTAGATGTTTAAGATCATTTCTTTCGAGAGCGTGGACACGCCATAGTTCTCCAGCGTCTTTTTTTTGATCGTAAATCCGAGTTTGTCTGCGGGAGAGAAGTGCCATGCTGGGTTTGTCATGGCTACCCATTTGTCATGAAAAATAGTTTCGACGGCAAGCGCTCTTACGACAATGTTGTGTACCCCTATCATCGCGACAATAGGCATCACGATGCTGGGACTGCGGAGATATTCGGTTTCCAGTGAGATATGTGTGTACGGTGCTTTGCGGTGTCGTGTGCCTCGTCCTACGATGAGGTTTCGTTCTGTACCGTGGTACCCAGAGATGATGATGAGATTGGAGCCTTGTGCGGCCAACATGTTATCGAGATCTTCCCCTTCTTCTAGCGTGTATTTTTGGTCACCCATTTGGAATGTAAAATCAGATAACCATGTTTCTAGCTGAGAAATGATGCCTGCATTGTCTGGGGTGTCGCCTATGGCGTCGGGCCACCAAGGGAACTTGTATTGTATGGCTGCCGCTGTCAATTTCTCAATGTAGCTGGAGCGTGACGGGTAACATGGCTCTTTCGCTGGAATATCGCATAGCCAGCGGGCAACAGACTGCCTCCCGAAATCAGGGCCAGAAGGCCCCCAATCGCTGGTGGCTTCGGCATATAGGGTGAGCGCCACGGCCAGTGAGCGTGCTTGTTGGAAGATGCTGTATTCGAGATCTTCTCGGTCCAAGGTGTCTGTTTTTAGGAA
>JAGYJO010000114.1 GCA_018402095.1 bacterium | reverse complement strand
GCCGTTGTTTGCCCAAGATATTGTACTCTTGAAATGTGTAGGTATTCATCCTGTGATCGTCCACGGTGGGGGCAAGGAAATTTCAAAATGGATGGGCAAGGTTGGCAAAGAAGCTGTCTTTATTGATGGATTACGTGTCACAGATGCGGAAACTATGGAACTCACGGAGATGGTTTTGAGTGGGAAAATTAATTCTGAAGTGGTCTCTTTGATCAACCAACATGGAGGCAAGGCCGTAGGGTTGTCTGGAAAAGACGCCAATCTTTTTGTTGCCAAAAAAGTGGAGTCTCAGGAAAACAAAGATTTGGGTTTTGTTGGGGATATCGAAGATGTGGATACCACCCTTATTCATACGTTGAGTGATAAAGGCTATATTCCGGTTATTTCATCGGTCGCAGCCAGTCGTTTAAATGAAACGCTGAATATGAATGCTGACCATGTGGCAGAACAGTTTGCAGTGGCATTGGGTTCTGAAAAGTTAATCTATATGACCGATGTGGATGGGATTCTTAAAGAAGGTGCCTTACAGCGTAAAATTTCTTTGTCGGATGCGCGGATTTTGTTCGATCATCCAGATATCAAGGGTGGGATGCGACCGAAGTTGCGTTGTGCGATATCAGCTTTGGATGGGGGTGTTCGTAGTGTGCATATCATTAATGGAGGTAAGCCACACTCCGTTTTGTTAGAGCTTTTGACAGATTATGGCATCGGGACGATGCTTTCGGGGGACAATGTATGATTTTACGTCATTTTCTACATATATATGATTTTAATTCGGAAACCTTGCGCCATCTCTTGGCACAGGCACTAGAACTCAAAAAGACCCCTATTCAGCCCTTGTTGGCAGGGAAGTCTTTGGGGCTCATCTTTGAAAAACCGTCAACGCGTACCCGTGTTTCGTTTGAAATAGGGATGGGGCAATTGGGTGGGAATGTGATTTCTTTGCAAAATTCTGAAATTGGACTGAACTCTAGAGAACCGGTCAAAGATATATCGAGAGTATTGTCTCGCTATGTAGATGCCGTGATGATCCGGGCCTATCATCACAGTGATATTTTGGAGTTTGCAGCCTATGCAACGGTACCAGTCATTAATGGGCTTTCTGATTTACATCATCCGTGCCAAGGCCTTGCTGATGCGTTGACCATTTTGGAAAGAAAAGGGACCCTTCAAGGTATCAAATTGTGCTATCTCGGCGATGGCAACAATGTTTGCCGTTCCTTGCTGGAAATAGGGACCCGTTTGGGGATGAATATTGTGGTGTGTTGTCCTCAGGGCTACGAGCCAGATATGACAGGTGTTTCTGGCACTATTTCCCATGCACCAGCCCATGCAGTCAAAGATGCGGATGTGATTTATACAGACGTATGGACATCGATGGGACAAGAAGATGAGTTTGCCAAGCGCATGCGGGATTTTGAAGGATTTATGGTCAATGAAGCGTTGGTTGCTAAGGCCAAGCCGGATGCGATTGTCATGCATTGTCTACCAGCACACCGGGATCAAGAAATCACAGATGGCGTGATGGAGAGCCCTCAGTCTGTTGTTTTTGACCAAGCAGAAAACAGAATGCATGCGCAAAAATCGCTTCTCTTGCATGTGATGGGAGTATCGTTATGAGTGCCAAGTTATGGGGTGGTCGTTTTCAGTCTGGACTAGATCCAGATGCTGCAAAATTTAGTATCTCTCTTGATTTTGACAAGGTTTTGTATCCTTATGATATTAAACTAAATATCGCGCACTCTAGAGCGCTACAAAAAGTAGGCGTTTTGTCTGCTGAAGAGTATGCGTTACTTCATGAGGGTTTAACGCAATTACGCATCGATATGGATGCTGATTTGGACGGTCTGCTGGAAAATGATGAAGATATTCATAGTGCGATAGAGCGTATTCTGACCGAACGTCTGGGCGATTTGGGTAAAAAAATGCATGCGGGGAAATCCCGTAATGATCAAATCATTACGGATGTGCGTATGTTGCTCAAAGATGAAATTGTTGAAATCCGAGGCGCTATTCGAGACCTGATTCGGTCTTTGGTGACGTCTGCGGAATCCCATATTGAGTGGCTATTCCCTGGTTTGACCCATTTTCAACCAGGCCAGCCTGTATTGTTGTCACATCACTTGATGGCTTACGTGGATCAGTTGATGCGAGATGACTTGCGATTTGAAGCTGTATACCAAGAAACAGATGTTTGTCCTTTGGGGTCTGGTGCCATGGCTGGAAATACTTATGGCCTGGATCGTGACATGGTTGCTGCTGAATTGGGTTTTTCTCGGATCACGACGAACAGTATGGACGGGGTATCGGATAGAGATTTTATGCTGAGCTTTTGCTCTGCTGCGGCCATCTGTTCGACGCACTTGAGCCGTTTGGCGGAAGAGATGGTGCTTTGGAGCTCGCCTTTGGTGGGTTTTGTGAAGATTGGCGATGCTTTCACGACGGGTAGTTCGATTATGCCACAAAAAAAGAATCCTGATATTGCGGAGCTTATTCGTGGTAAAACCGGTCGTGTGACTGGTAACTTGGTAAATTTGTTACAACTCATCAAAGCCTTGCCTTTGACTTATAACAGAGATTTGCAAGAAGACAAGCCTGCACTTTTTGATACTATTGATACGGTGAAAACGTCTTTGCGTTGTTTTGCCAAAATGATACCGACATTGACGTTTCAGCGTGATGCCATTGATCGTGCGTTACAAACCGGGTATATTACGGCCACAGAGTTGGCGGATTACCTGGTTAGAAAAGGTGTCCCTTTTCGTGAAGCCCATGAGATCACGGGCAAAATTGTACTTCATGCTGAGACACATGGGGTACAATTGACCGAGATTGGGCTAAATGAGCTACAGAACTTTCATTCTGATATTTCAGAAGACATCTATAAAGTACTTTCTGTAGCAGACTCAATAGAAGCCAAAAATGGCGTAGGGGGAACCGCTACAATACAGGTTCAGTCTCAAATAAAACGTGTTCAGGAGATCTTTGGATGGTAGAAAAATCATTGGTTTTAATCAAACCAGAAGCTGTGTCCCGTGGATTAATTGGTGAAATCGTTGGGCGTTTTGAAACCCGACAATTTCGTATTGTAGCGATGAAAATGGAGATATTGTCTCGTGAAATCGCTGAAACACATTATGGTGAACACCGTGGTAAGCCTTTTTTTGAGGGGCTTGTTTCTTATATTACATCCGGGCCTGTTGTGGCGATGGTTGTAGAATCACCAGGTGTGGTTGCGATGATTCGTACCATGGTAGGCACAACAGATGCGGCCCTTGCCGCACCGGGTACGATTCGTGGTGATTTGGCGCAGTCTATAGCAGAGAATGTTATTCATGCCTCAGATAGCCCAGAGTCAGCACAACGCGAAATAAAACTGTTTTTTTCCTAACGAAAAAAAATAGTTTTTAAAAGAATCCAAAGGGCGCCGCTCTTTGGATTCTGTGTTAGATATAGCTGATCCAAAATAGACTTTCGGGTCAATTTGGGCGAGCTATAGCCTTTCTTAGCTCTTGTATAAACTGTGCTAGAGATAAGACGGTGGTTTCGTTGCGAATGGGGAAGCTCTCTGTTCCAGGATAAATAACAAACTTTCGTTTGATGCCTAGATCTTCACAAGCTATGTGAAACCCTTTCTGAGTGGTGGGTGTCCTGCTTGCTTTGATTTCAATTGCCCAATAATTATCGGGTCCAAATTCAAGTAATAAATCTATTTCTGCGCCGGCAGCAGTACGATAGAAAAATGGATGAATAGTGTATGGCAAGTAGGCGATGACTTTTTCAATGACAAAGCCTTCCCAGCTCTTGCCCAAAGTAGGATGTCCAAGCAAACTTTCGTAGTTGGGTATTTGTAATAATGTGTGAAGTAGTCCGCTGTCTCTTACATAGGTTTTTGGCGATTTAATCAATCGCTTTTTTGTGTTTCCATGCCAAGGCTGTAGTCTGCGCACGAGCATCAAATCGCTCATAAGATCCAGGTAGCGGCTAACGGTAATACTTTCGACCCCTAGTGCACTGGCGATTTTGGAAGCATTGAGTAATTCACCTTGAACATGGGCGAGCATAGTCCAAAAACGTAGCAGTGTGGTTGCTGGAATGCGTGGACCTAACTGGGGAATATCACGTTCTAGATAAGTTCGGATAAAATTTTGACGCCATTCATAACTTTCTATTTCCCCAGATGCGTCATAGCTATCAGGAAATCCGCCACGTACCCAGAGTGTTTTTAGTGGATTTCCTTCGGGTTCCTCAATTTCAAATGGGGTAAGTCCGGAAAGCTCTGCGTAATGAATACGCCCAGCAAGGCTTTCTGAGCTTTGTTTTAATAATTCATTTGATGCGGATCCAAGTACGAGAAATCGGCCGTTACCACGACCTTCCCGACGTCTCGCATCGATAATACCACGCAAGGGCATAAATAAATCTGGATACCGTTGAATTTCATCAAGTATGACGAGTTTATCTGCATGAATGTTGAGGTAGTTCACTGGATCTTGGAGTTTTTGAAAATCTTCGGGATTTTCAAGATCAAGATAGACGGCTGGGCGCTGTTTTGCTATTTCTAGCGCAAGTGTTGTTTTTCCGATTTGACGTGGCCCCAAAATAGCAATAGCAGGGTTGCTGTGCAAACGCGCTATAAGTATTTCTGTTAATTCTCTATTGTGCATCCTTGCAATATTAACATGAGATGTTAATATTGCAAGGATGCGATCGGGTAACCGTTTTCTAGACTGAGGGCTCGCAT
>JAGYJO010000113.1 GCA_018402095.1 bacterium | reverse complement strand
CATTCAAGAGCCGTACCCGTATCACCTTCTGATAAAAAAAGAAGAAGCCGATCAAAAGCTCCCATTCCATCAGAACATAGACAAGCAACACCTTCAAAAGCCGTTGCAGTACAGGATGTATTCGAAGGACAATCCTCACAAGCAAGACATCGAATGGGACTTTCTGCGCAAAGTCTATCAACCGCAGCCGCGGTATTTACACCGCCAAAATCAACTAAGTGCCCAGATGAAAACCTTCTAACTACCCATGTTAAACGTGAATTAAATGAGATTCTCAATCTAGAGGCGTACATTGACTTAATAGAAAAATTATCAGAGCAGCAACCTTCCTTTTCAGCCAGTGAGATACACTCTCTTCAGTTCGTATCTATTTTTATCCGTGCGACGGATAAGGTCTCCACAACACCCGTAATAGGTGATATCGACTATACTCACCATTTTCATGCCCTTTTAGAAAGCGCCAAAATCCCTATTATTCCTATCCTTTCTCCAGATATCTATAAAAGTTTAAATATGTTAGGCCATTGCCCGAAAGCATTACTTCCGCCTCAGTATGAAACCTCTGTCGCTAACTGGAAAAAAACGCCTATTAAACTCAGTCAAATACCTACGTCTGAATTTTTAGCGACACAGTCATTAAAACCGGCTAAAGACACCAATACGATCAGTTTTTTTAGCTTCAGTAAACAAGTATCATCTGATGACGGACGAAAAAAAAGCTATCAATCTCCCTATCTTTTGTTAACAAAAGAAGCACAAGAAGAACTTTTTCCACCAGAGCAAGCAGAAGACGTCTTTGCCCTTCAGGTATACACGATTAATAGTGACGGAGCCGTAGTTAAAGGCTTCGATACGCAAGTCGATCATCTATATCCGTCATCTGCCATCATGAAAAACATAGAGGTGTTTGATACCCACTTTCATGCCATGGACGATCAATCAAAAGATCTTTTGGGAAGTCGTCTCAACAAGTTATATCCCGACTGTTTTTTATACGACACAGATGCCAAACAGTTATTCATGACAGAATACTGTCTATCTGGCATCTATAATTTTAGTGAAAATTTAAGCCAGATGGATCATTACGTTAATAGCTGTATTAAAAAGAAACAGCCCGCTCAAGATTGGTTGCTTAAGTCACCTGTTTATGGTGACCCGTTTGTTAAGTATCTATTTGAACCTACGATGCTGGATGCTATGGAATCAGGCTTGCGTTTAGATAAATTATTGGATGGATTGGTTGAAAAATATAGTTTTCTTGAGTTATTCAAACATTCTCCGTTATTAAAACCAGAATTTCGTGGTAGAGGCTTGGCCTTTGCCGCTCGAAAATGGATTTCTGAGGGGAGTTTTTGGGAGCGCATTGCTAAAATGGAACAAGGTCATGATTCAGTTCAAACCTATATTTCAGCAATGCAAGATGTCTTTCGTGTGATTAAAAGTGATTCGGATGATCAAAGCGAAAGTCGTGTTTCAGATTTTGAAACACGATTTGAAGGTATACTTGAAAACTATAATGGCCTTCTTTCCGAGGCTCGTAATCAGTTGAGGGAGAATATACAAGCCTTTTCTCATGAAGACGGGTTTGCTATCATTTCTGAGAAGATTGATAGTCAGACATTAGACTATAGAAGTCCTATCGGTGGGGCTAATCAATCATTGTTCAAAAAGCTTGAAATAGCCGAGCAGAATCGTAAACAAGATAATGATGCTCGATTGCAAGCTGAAGCTGAAACACAAGGAATGAAAGATCTCATAAGTAGATTTCAAAACGGAGAAATTTCTCAACAGGAATTTTTCTGCTACAAAAAAATAAAAGTACCAGAAGAATATGCAGATCCCCATCACAACAAACAGACTAAAGCCTCAGGCCTTAAAAACTAAGATATGAATGTGGCAAGAGATCACCAGAAACAGAAGACTTGCAAATGCCCTGCTATTTGAGATTATTATCTAAGTCAGGAGATGAAGAAAGCGAATCAGATAACAGACTACCGATGCACTATGCCAAATTCGATGCGGCAATGCTTTGGAATAGTAAAAATGTCGTAAAGACTTGCTGTAACCCTTGAGAGAAAACGCATATTAAACTGAAAGCATGTTCAAGCTCGATTGCAAGCTGAAGCTGAAACACAGGAATGAAGATCTCATAAGTAGATTTCAAAACGGAGAAATTTCTCAACAGGAATTTTTTTCTGCTACAAAAAATAAAAAGTGCCAGAAGGAAAATATGCAGATCCCATCACAATAAAACGGACTAAAGCCTCAGGCCTTAAAGGCTTTGGATATGAATGTGGCAAAGAGGTCACAGAAACAAGAGGCTTACCTGAAATACCTGCTATTTTACGAGATTATTATCTGACTTGCCCCAAAAAGTGGACCCGTAGAATAGATAGACTATGGAGGGCACGAGAATGGGAAAAGAAACATAAAACATACAGTGCTGATATAAAAGGCGCGAGTTTCGTTAGAGCATTGCGCGGACAAAAAACGGTGTTACAGATAGCGAGCGAATACCATTACATCCGACACAGGTAAATCAGTGGAAAAAGCAGGCGACGGAGAAGCTACGGGCAGGTTTGACGGAAAAAAGAGGCAGCTGTTACGGATGAAAAAAAGATCGACAATCTGTATCGACAAATAGGGAAGTTGCAGATTGAAAACGATTTTTAAAACAAGCTGTGTACCCAGGCGCTGGCGTCGTAAACAGGCCAAAGTAGATAAAAATCATACATCCGTGATTCAGATTCGGAATTTAGATGCGCTGGTCCAGGGGCGGAGCCAAGGGTCGCCCCTGCATCCCCGTCACCTGCGGTAACACCCCCCTTGGAAAGGAGGCTTTTCGAAATCCACGCTTGATAAGGGTGAGAGCTCTGCGACGTAACCGGAGTCCCGCCGACTGCAAGGAGGAAAACGCGTCGAGGTGCGCTCTGTCAGGTATGGCAGGCTGCTTGGCTAGCTGGAACACCTGAGACAAGTTCACGAGGGCTGGCTGCGCAACTGAAGCTGGGGTGGTCCTTCTTCACATATGGCTGTCGCTAGCGCCTGGGGGAGGCTTAATGGAATCAACCCTTCGAGGCCTCAGGACCACCCTTCGAGAGGCCCTCCAGGGACCACCACTGAGGAGGCCTCAGGGACCACCCTTCCCGAAGCCTCAGGACCACCCTTCGAGAGGCCTCAGGGACCAGCGATAGCCCACTGCACCCCTCGTGTAGAAAACGATTACGAGTTAGTCCTTAGCAACAGCCCAATAAATGGCATCCAATGTATGCGGATCTGTTAGCAGTTCTTCGTGTTGGGCTTCTACTGCAATGCGATACCCGAAGTGTGTTGTATTGGTCGTGGGGATGCCCAGCGTCTCAACGGCGGCTTGCCATTCGCCGTAGGGGATTGCGGAACCAATGGCTGAAAATGTAGGGCCGCCCCAATCGGTTGTATTGGCATCAATTCGACGCGTTGGGATCGCACGCATAATGCCACCGATGACGCCCCATCGTGTGGGTGCTTTGCTGTTGTGTTGTGCCCAGTCTTTTTCTGTTTCCTGAATCAACGCACTGTTTTGTTGGAGGTCTGTGAACTGGCCGATGACACCTGGAGAGGCGAGTACCCCCATCAGTGGGCTGCCGACGGTGAGTAGGGTGTCGACTTTGTTCCAATTGCTGTTGGACATGCTCATGTATCGCCGTGAAACGAGGCCTCCCATGCTGTGGGCGATGAGGATGACTTTGGGTTGTCCGGTGAGTTCCAAAATGCGATCTACCATATCTTCGAGTCGTTTTGCATATCGTGTGAGATCGCCAAATAGACTCTCGTTGAGCATGTCTGTGCTGTAATAGGAGACATTCCATACGGAGAGGACGCCTGTTTGTCCGTAATAGGTGTGAAAGGGGATCTCGCCGTCATAAAACCGCATTTCGTAGTAGCTGTTGCCACCGATACGTTGTGCTGTTGGGCGCCATTTTTCAAACCCTGAGGCAATACCGTGGACGAAGATGATGGGGTAGGGTCTGAGTGTTTTTTCTTTTGCGGCTTGGTTCCAAAAGTCAGGGTTTTGAAGCTGTTTTTGGAGTGGCTTTTTTGGCGTAGGATGGACGGGGCTGTCTTTGCCCCATAGGCATGAACAGATGCTGCCGATGATGAAACAACCAAGCGTTAGCCAGATTTTTTGATGTAATGGGTTACGAAAAATCATTTTGATGAGGGTATGCGCTATTCTGAGACGCGTCTACGATTGAGTCCCATGACAGACATCACGCCATAGACGATAAACCCAGACAGTATTCCTGGGAAAACTTCGTAGATAAATGAATTTAATCCAAAATGACGCCACAACACAACGGTGACCAAGCCTGTGAGCATCATGACGATGGCTGTTTTGTCAGAGACACGTTTTTTGAAACTCAAAAGTGTGATGAGCGGGGTGAACGCACTTCCCAACCCAGACCATGCAATGAGTACCAATTGAAAGACATTCTGCGGTGCAATGAGTGCGATTAATAAGGCAATTGCAGTGACCAAAATAGTGGTGATTTTTGTGCCTGTGAGGCCAAACTTTTTGTTGGGTAATAAATCTCTTGTGATGGCGGCACTACAGCTCAAAATTTGAGAGTCGGCCGTAGACATGGTGGCTGCAAATAGCCCTGCTAAGATCAAGCCTACCAAGAAAGACGGTAGTAGGGTCACTGCCATCGTGGGCAATGCCAACTCGGCATCAAAGCCACTACCTGCAGGGACAAGGAGTCTGGCGACCATGCCCACACCAATGGTGATGGCATAAAATGAAATGAACCATAGAT